>CAYQRA010000058.1:0-15837 GCA_964419315.1 uncultured Saprospiraceae bacterium
CTCCTTAAAAATGCATACGACTCCTACAAGCACTTGAACTCTTCGACAGTGTGCAAAAAGTCGCAGTGCTCCTTAAAAATGCATATGACTCCTACTTGAGGCTGTATCGATTGAGGAGTTTGAGACAAAAAGTCGCAGTGCCCCTTAAAAATGCATACGACTCCTACCCTTAAAAAATACAACTCCTTGATTATCAGGATCTATGGATAGGTTGACTTGTTGACGAAATGCCGTGTTTTATGCATCCACCTTCTTTTCGGGATTTCCACTTTTACAGTATAGATTCTTCCAAACGATCATTTTGGGTCTTTTTTAGAATTCTTTTTGCTACTTGCTTTTTGGGTTGATAAAAAGGTTTTAGCTCTCCAAATCCGTGGCTGACTACCCGCCCTAGCCGGATATTGGGGGGGAGTATTAGATTGCTGTCAAAGCTGAGGTCGAAAGCGACCATAGGGGTGCCGTGGAAGCGGAGTTTTTTGGTTTTGCGGATGTTTTGGATATGGACTTGCACCCTACCGGGTATTTGCCAACGGATGCCGGTAGCAAAGGTGAGGATATGGGACAAGAGGGTTTTCTCTAGTTTGCCGACTCGCTGGGTGAGGCTGTTGGCTTCGTTTTTCCACCAGTGGTAGTTGTCTTGGTTAAAGGGAAGCCAGTGCTGGAGGTTGTAGCGGTGGAGTTGGTCGCTCAGTGCTACGGTGGGCCAGTCGAGTTGGGCTTGGTCGATTGGTAAGGGCGTGGGCTGGCCTTGCCATTGGAGTATCCAATCTTTTTCGGCGAGTAATTGCTCCAGTTGATCGGCTCCTTGGTTGATGGCTAGGATGGCCGCTTTTTGCTGGTGGATATAGTATTGGATTTGGGGATAGCGGTAGTAGCGATCTGTTCCGGTTTTGTGGTTGTGGAAGAGGTCGTTTTCGATACCTGCCCATTCGATGATGGCCCCGCGCCATTGGGGGATTTGGCGGTGGTAGAGGGGGAGGTCGAAGGAGAGTTGGAGTTGTTTGAATTTTTTCATGGCTATTTTGATTGAGGGGGTCTTACTTGGAAATTGATAGATTCAGTTTTGGTGACTGGGGTTAAATTCGTCTTGTATCCGAATGGTAAATAAATCATTTACAGCTAAGGGATTATCATACCCTTTGTCTTTTAGTCTTTCAATAAGGTTTTGAATATTTTCCTTTTCCTATATTTAATTTTTTGTGAATTCATGTTTAGGCTAAAGCCATTTTTATTGCCGCACTAGCTGAACAATAAACTTTTTTATCATCCAATTGCTCTTTAGTTTATTGCTAGGTTTTGAATTTTCTTTTGTCGTTTGGAAAGATTTTAAAGAGGCTATTTTTCCGAAGTTTTTTCCAAATCCGATCTGATGAAAACTATAGGGGCTATTTAATGGTGATTCAGAAGCTACTAAAATGAAGGTGTCTTCAACTTTAGAAATCCTAGTATCTGAAATGCCAAGCCCTGCATTCTTTTTCATAGAATTATATAAAGTAAAGCGAGCGCGCATAAGTATGGGTTTAGTATAGTGCTCGTTTTTTTGATTGATTTGATATTTCCTGTCGAGATGAATGAGATAAAAATATAAGCCATGAATATGAGGGTGATGGTGTTCGACTTCTATTTGATAAGGGATGGAATTTTTATTAGGGTCGTATGGAATAGTGAGTTGCTGAATTCGATTGGAATTTGGGGTGGCGGTATCCACTAGAGTTGTAATTTTATTTCCTTTGGAATTCCAATAGGAGAAAAATAGTGAGATAGATTCCGCTTGTATTTTTGATTGTTTGGGGGCTGTAAGTCGTAAAGTGTTTTCCCATTTGGTAATATTGCGGAGTTGAAGTCTTAACCAATCTAATGCCAGTTGACTGTTTTCCTCTAAGCCAATCAGCAACACCTTTTTATTTGACCTATTTCGATAAATTAAAATCTTATTTTCTTCAGCGCCTATTTCATATTCTGCTTGTTGGTGAATAAATATTTGGTGACCAGGTGTGGAGGATTCTAGCAATTGTTGAATTTCTTTATAGGAATGAATGGCGCTTCTTTTTACACTTAGTTTTATAGCAATGGACTTGGTATAAAGTCCTATGCAAAGATTGTCTTCCTTTCGTAGTGTTAGAGAATGCCACTCGGGTGTGATCTCCGTCTCTTCTACAAAAATGTCCTTGATCGTTGCCTTACCAATAGAATTTAAGAGGTCATTCCTTCGGAAAATAGGGATGTTTAAAGTCTTTGATGTAGGTACTTCTATGCCATTAATGGCTCCTAATCGGACTATCCAATTCTGTCCCTTTTTATGGAGCACCGGCATACGAATGTTTAAAGATTGTTGGTGCTCAAGGAATAATGAAAATGGATTGGATTCCCCGAAATATTCAAGATAAGGATGTTGACACTTGTTACTTTGATTTTGTACCAGAATACCAGCCAAACTATGTAATTCGGAATAAGAAAGACGAGCTTGATTTTGATTTAATAATTCTATTAAAGCATTGGTGAGAAGTCCTCCCTGGCTACCTTCAAAGGCTAGCTCTTTAGGGGAACAGGCCGCAAAGGAGATGAAGTTAATTGGTGGGATAGAAATAGTCCCGGTATCCTCTAACATTTTGCTGTATTTTCCTTCCAAGTATTTGTTTAGTGGACGTTCATTAGGATTGTTACTGATGGCTTTGGCTTTTAAATTATCCTCTCTTAACATAGAACCGGAATGGCAACAATCAAATATTCCAATAAACGTCGTTTGTGGCTTCTTTTGCTGATACTCCGCAACTAACAGTCTCAATTCTTTATCCGCAATATTTAAGCCTCCCTCATACCCACTATCATGACAGACAAGTGTTTCGTTTCTTCCCCCTGGAAGCTCGTAACCTGCAGTGGTAAATTCGGGGCTGGTTGGTTCCCAGGAGCCATGTCCACTAAAATGAAATAAAGCGATATCACCATCTTTTAATTGGCTAAAGTGAGACCTGAAGGTTTTAATAATTTCTTTTCTAGTTGCGGCTTCATTACAAATAGACTTACAATTACTCTCTGAGATTTTTCCTAATCTGATCAGTGTTTTTTTGAATTTTAGGATATCATTTACACCTTCATTGAGATTTGAGATTTTATCTGAGTGATATCTATCAATCCCAACTGATAATAAGTAGATAGTTGGTTTATTCATAATTTTAGAATTTGAAGTGATTGTCTTTTTAACTGAAAAGCCGTGTATTCTAATCGGTATTTAGTAAATCACCAATTTATTGTTATTTTCGGAGGTGCTAACTTAATAGTTGAACTTTTGAATAATTGCAATAATTAGTAAATCCATTAATTCTAGTAGTGAAATTTGATTTTGAAGGAGGGAGTTGAATTTTTGACTTGTGAGACTTGATACTTACTAAGTGAAAGCTTGTTTTTACTGGTTGAAAGTAGTGATTCCCTTTAGCGTCAATTAATTATCTATGTTCTGAGTTATTTTTGAGAAATCAAATATTCTTAAACTATTAAAAAAAATCACATCATGGAGATTATTCAAAACACAGATTATTTTGAAGCACAATTATCAGCAACAAATACTATGGGAGAAAATCTTGTCATTGATCAATTGATTAGTGATATGGTTAGCTATGCAAGAACTCTTGAAGTCAATGCAAACACAGTTCCGCCAGTAGAAAGTTTGCCTCAAAAGCCTAAACCAGATGGATCTCAATCTCCACAGTTTAGGGCTATTATAGATCAGCAGGCCGAATCCATCAATGCAGATTTGCTTTCTGTGCTAGAAGTTTTTTTAGGGTACATTGAAACACTTGAAAGTTTATAAATGGGAGATCAAAAATTTTAGAAAAATGCCGAATTCGTGGTCTTTGAGGTGTCTATTAATTGTCTGGTCATTTTTTCTTGTCGCTAATTTATCTGGGCAGGATTTAATAGAATACAGCAAGGCAAACAATATTGACTCAATTCCAGCTGCTGTGCTGGGAGAATTTAGACCTGTTCTGGCTGGCGATCGAAAAATTGCTTCTCTATTCCCCTTGATTGAGTCTTTATGTCGAAATGATCCATCTGTAGCATTGCAGATCGTGGAGGAATTATTACTGGATAAAAGAAGTAAAAAGTATACGAAGAACTGGGCCGTATTGCTTTATTTCAAAATATGGGTACAGTTAGAAAATTACTCTGAAAATGAAGAGTTGGAGTTGTTTAATGAAAGTATGTTGGAGTGTGCTACATTTTTTGACGAAAACAAAGAACCTCAATGGCTGGCAAAATCTTACAGTCTATTATCTAGTATTAATTATAACATCAGTTATAATAATGACGATTCCTTATACACGAAAGCCTTAAGTTATAATGAGGAGGCCTTGCAATTGCTATTGGGAACGCAAGATGGATTGACTAACGCTTATTCTATCTTAGGAGAAATTTATCGGATTAAAGGAAATATATGTTTCAAGCAAGCGCATTGCCTTGTAGATTCCGCTTTGCATCATTATGATAAGGGTCTACAATATTATTCTTTAAACAAGGATCAATCGGGGATGGCAGATATACTCCTTAACAAAGCTATTGTGTTTGCTGATTTGGACCTTTATGTCAAAGCCTCCATTGTACAGGAAGATCCGATTGATTATTTTCAAGAGGCCATAAACGCTTGTGAGGATACCAATGATTTGCTGAAGGTTCGTCTAGCATTTGCCATATACTTTCACAATAAATTTAAATCAACCAATGATGAGAAATGGAATGAGCAAAGCAACGCACAATTGAAAGAGGTATTAAAAGCTGCGGACTTAAAAAAAAGTGATGCTTACTTCCAACTAATGGTAAATACCCAAAATTATTTAGCTTATGCTGGCTCCAAATTATCTGAGATCGAGCAAACTCAAATGCTAGACTCCCTGGTTTATTTTTATGGACAAACATTGTCCTTTTGTAAAGCGGAAAATAACCTCAAAGTTTATAATGAGTTATTTAAGAGACTAAGCATTTCATGCCCCTATTTTCCGAAAGAAAAGTGCAGTGAATTGTTGACAATTGCAGATGCAGTAAAAACACATTTCATACAAAAAAACAAGGTGATTAATCAAGGGATTACGGCAATGAATAAATCTTTTAGAGATGCAATGGAACTAGAAGAAAGGCGAAATTTAATTCTTATGGGGATTATTTTTTTTATGCTTATACTTTTAGTGATTACACTTCATTATCAAAAACAGAAACGGAAAGACCTGAAAAAAACACTGGCGATTAAACAAGAAGCTTTACGAGCTCAGATGAATCCTCATTTTATTTCTAATACGATCAATGCAATAGAGTCGCTAGTCAATCAAGAGAGAAATGAAGAAGCGTCTGAATATTTAATAGACTTCAGCAGATTATGTCGATTGGTGATTGACCATTCTAGGTATACTGAAATTACCCTGTATGATGAAATTGATTCCTTGAAGTACTTTCTTTCTTTGGAAAAATTAAGACTCTCTGATGATCTTGAATATTCGATATCCGTTGATAACCAATTGAGTTCTAAAATGATTATGGTGCCTCCATTAATTTTACAACCCTTTGTAGAGAATGCTATTTGGCATGGCATAAAAAATAAACCAGAGCCGAAAAGGGGAGAGTTGAAAATTGAGGTTAACAAACTATCAGAGTATTCTATCGAATGTATTGTGGAGGATAATGGGGTAGGGCGGGAAAAAGCCAGAGCTATTCAAGGGGAGTCGGTTATTGATCAAAAATCATGGGGAATGTCCTTGACTAAGGAAAGAATTAGATACCTTGAAAAGGGAGACGGAGCTGGAATCGAATTAATTGATTTATACGATGAAAATGCTCAGGCGAGTGGAACAAAAGTGAAAATAACATTACCAATAACTATGAAAAAACAGACCTCATGATGGCAAAGATAAAAGCGATAGTTGTAGAGGATGAAAAAGAGGGTATGGAAAATATTATTATAAAAATCCATAAAAATTGCCCGGATGTTGAAATTGTCGAAAAGTGTTATACTGGAGAATCAGCTGTAAAAGCTATCGATAAATACAATCCTGACTTGGTGTTTTTAGATGTAAGACTTGGTAATATGTCTGGCTTTGATGTATTAAATAAACTACCACACATTAGTTTTGAAGTGGTGTTTACAACGGCTTATGATCAATATGCCATAGATGCCATTAAAGTAAGTGCTATTGATTATTTACTAAAACCGATCAAGCCCAAAGAGTTGGAAGGAGCTGTTGCGAAAGCGAAAGAACGCTTGAAAAGTATTGGGTCAATTAAGAGAATCTGCGTTCCAAATAACAATGGGTTTTTGTTCATTCCAGTAAATGATATTGTTTACTGTTTGGCCGATAATACTTACACGAAGATTTTTAGAGAATCTGAAAAGATGGTATTGGTTACCAGAACTTTAAAAGAGATAGCATTTAAACTTCCTCTTAATAGATTTCTTAAAATTAGCAGGTCTGCATTTATTAACTTAGATTTTGTAGACAGTTTCCAAAGATCCAATGGTGGTTTAGTGACTATGAAAAATGGAGATGAATTAAGCGTTTCTAAAGATCGAAGAAATGAATTCTTGAATAGAATGGCTCGTTAATTTTTTCTTCCCCCTACTATTGGAAAGTGGATCTTTACTAGGTCAATCCTTTAGTTGACTGTATACGATGATTCGTTTGGCTTTTTGGTTTTATTATGTGAATTGATTCTCATCATTATCATATAATTCTTATAAAATCATAAAAATGCTAACCAGAGAAGATGTGCCAATGAATTCCAGTCCCGGTAAATTCAACTCAAACCCAACTGGAAAAACTTATCTTTTTTTTATTGCAATAGATAAATATAGTAATGATGTTTCATTGTTGTATAACGCAGTACGAGATGCTCATGCTGTAGCAGAATGTCTAATGAAATATTATGAGTTGGAGAAGGATAATATAAAAATGTTGCTTAATGATGAAGCAACAAGCGAAGCCATCATCACAGTATTTGACGAATACCTTGATCTGATCACAGATCAAGATAATCTTGTGTTTTATTTTTCAGGTCATGGTTCGTATGACAAAAGAACAAAAAAGGGATATTGGTTGACGGCAGAATCAGTGTCAGGGAAAAGGCATTCTTTTTTTTCTAATGATGAAGTCATCAGTTTTATGCGCCATCTAAAGGCCAGACATGTATTTGGAATCGTAGATTCCTGTTTTTCTGCTGCACTTTTTACTGAACGAAATGCTAATCCAATAGTAAGTCGGCGTTATAATATTCCTTCTCGCTGGTTACTAACTGCTGGTAGAATAGAACCCGTTTCTGATGGCTCTATGGGCGATCATAGCCCTTTTGCTAAAGCTCTAATTGCTCAACTCCAATATTTGGAAAAACCTTATGTCTGGGTTAGTGAACTATGTAATAAAGTACTGGATGGAGTGGAGGCAAATACGGAAGATCAATTACCAATGGGACAACCTTTGCAGAATGCCAATGATCAAGGAGGAGAGTTTGTTTTTTTTCGAAAAGGGGAGAAGCCACCGTCTATGACTCAAGACTTGGATTACTCCCCAAAACAAGATAAGACAATTGGAATTAGGAGACCCGTAGAAACGCTTTCTCAAGGAGAGTATTCTTTGAAGAAACTAAAAATAGACTTAGAAGGACTCTTGGCGGAAAATGATCTCAAAACTGCTTTTACTTTATTAAAAGAAAACCTAGAACAAGGAAGAAAAAGAAACCTGTTGATACAACTAATTGGGAGATATAAACAAAATGTAGATGCCCAATTGACGGAGACAAAATCCCCAAAAAATATCACAATTACTCAAAATAGAATCCGGCGGGACTTACAAGAGTTTATTGATGATTTAAGTGAAAGGGATTTATAGTAGTACTAGTTATCGCAGATAAATTTCATTCCTTTCTTTTCGTTCCCTAGCTAAATCTTAAAATTGACTAGCTCAGTCAGGGACTTTGCTAGATGAGACGATTTCGTTGGTTTTTAACCTATAGATTTGTTTTAGATAAAGAAAGAATCGTAATAAAACAAATTGGAGAAATGGAATTAGAGAAATTGACCGAACAACTTTTTGGCTTATATCAGAATACTAAGTATAAGCAAGTCTTTGCAACATTAAAGCGTGAATTGAATATAAAGACTAAAAAGATGATCACTTTTAGCCTTCTGCAAAATCGCTTTAATGGAAATAGCGATGAACAAATGGCAGGAACAATAAGTCGTAAGAAAGCTAATAGAATACGTAATGAAATTGGTGTAGACCTTTTAAGTTTTATTCAGTCTCTGGATCCTACTGACATAGGGTCAGAAATTGCTTACCCTCATGTTGAAATTACCAATCCCATCCTAATTTTTACCAAAAAGAAGGAGGTAGAAAATGTAAATGAATTTTTTCTACAACTCAATTTCATTAATGTAGAAGTAAAGCCTTTGACCAGTGAGGATTATTTACTGGATGATTTTGATCTTATAATATTCGACAATCAAGACTTACCAGTTTGTCGTAACGAAAGCCAGTTAGATAATTTTGATGCAAAGGTTCAAAAATTGATAACTGATAGAATTGAACAAATGGAATCCATTCTCCAGCAATCGTCAAAATTCCTCATTCATTTTGGAGACATTCTTTTTTGGATTAATAAGAATCGCAACAGGGTTCAGGCTGCCAATTCAAAATTTTCCTTACATGCGAGAACTAAAGAAGTCATCGATTTTATAAATACCTATCGCGTCTAATCGCAATGTTCAAAGACCGTTTTGATCGTCTTGTTGGTGTTGAAAATCAGAAAGACTTCCACTCACTGTTTTTTCGAACAGATGATTAATGGAAATATTATTTATATACCCCCACATTGGTAAGTGTTTGGGAATGGTAATTTATTTTATCTAATGAAAATGCTAGTACGATCATGAATATTCAAGACTATCAATATTTTATAAAAGGTGATGTTTCGGGAATTCAGGAGTTTATCTTTAATGTGAAGTCAAAAGGAGCTGCTCGATCTCTGAAAGGACGATCTTTTTTTATTCAAATCTTGAGTTTGATTGGAATTGAAATGGTAAAAAAGGAGATTGCTAATAAGGCACCGATAAAAGAATTTTACAATGGGGGAGGAGATTTTTATCTCCTACTAAAAGATTGTAATCTGGAAGCGGTGAAAGCATTGCAGCAAAGAATTGATGCAGTGTGTCACTTCCAAGGTTTTCATATGGTTTTATCTGTAATCCCTTTGGAAGGACAAGATATAGAGGGGACTTTTGGAGAGGTATGGAAAAAATTGAATTACCAATCTAGTGTAGATAAATTAGCTCGTTTTCAAAGATATCCGAAAGGTTTTGAAGCTTATTATCAGGAAGAGGAGAAAGACTGGAAAGGCTTTACTAAATTTCTCTCTCAAAGCCAAGGCTATAAAATTGAGTCTACGGATGAGTCAGACTTTTTAATCGGTGAACAAGGCGTACAGATTTTTGGATACTCATTTGTAGAAGGAGAGCTACCGTATAAAAACCTAGTCAAAATGCTTCCTGTTTGGACGCCTGATCTAATCAGAAAAATGGAAGGTTTTTTGGCTAAAGAAAAGCTGAAAAGAGCTGGGAACGATATTACTTATCAATCTCCGAGAGGAGGAATGATCATGGAGTTCTCCCATTTGTCTGGTTTCGCTGGTTTGCGAACGGGTACCGATAAGCTTGGGGTGCTAAAGCTAGATGCTGATAATTTAGGAACAATTTTTAATTACCTTCCTTCCTTTACCATTGCTCAGCAACTTTCCCAAGGAATTATTTCTCCTTTTTTTGGAGAAAGAATCAAGGAGCTTTTAACAAGAACAATCGAATCGTCAGATCCGAGCGAAAGTCCACAGAAATTTAGCGAAAATATATATCCTGTTTTTTCAGGAGGAGATGATTGTTTTTTTGTGGGAGCTTGGGATGTGATTTTACAATGGTCTGTATTGGTTCAAGAACACTTTGATAGAGAGGTTTCAGAAAAGGCGAAACCATTAATCGAAAAAGCTTTCCAAGAGGTGAGGGCTGGAATGCCTTCGGAGCTAAAAAGAATTAATCCACCGACTTTATCAGGAGGATTGATTTTGTTGGAACCCACCTATCCTGTTTCTCGATTTTCGGTCTTGATCAATGGTGCTTTAAATAACGCTAAAGAATATACCTATACCGATGGCCTTTTGGAGTTGGCGACTAAGAATAAAATTAGTGTATTGAATGAAGTTTTTACTTGGAAGGAATTTGCAAAAGCGATAGACCTTAGTCGTTTTTTGACAAGCCTCGTGGAAATAGGCGAGAAGAAATCTACCCTTGGAAAAATTCGATCCACTTCTCCTAAAATAAAGAAATTACAAAATTGGGTTAGGAGAGGTCAACGAGTAGGAGCACCTGTTTCGGAGTTATTCTATTTTATTAGAAATTCTCCAAATGAAAAGAAGATTACTGAAAGATTTATTCAACCATTTGCAGTGAATTTGATAAAGGCTTTTTCTAATGCAGAACAAGCGAACCCTATGCTTTATCCAATCGCTGCCCGATTGGCGGAGTTTTTTACACGAAAATAAAATCAATGATTTATGCGTCATGGAAAACAAAGGTATTTAAAGCCTATTGAAAATATCAGGAAAGAGTTTATTGCCCATTTCCAACCATCCTTATTGGACTTAATTAAGATAGAAACCTCTGAGGAACCGGACTCTTTGTTTTCCAAATTGGAGCAATTTATTAAGGAAAATGTCAGAGGAATTTCTTCCTCTCAATTGCGGAATCTATTTGATATTGTAAAAGTAGAACAGCCCGACCTTAGTTATTTACAATTGCAACGTCCAAGGATTGCACATATGATCGCGAAGCAACCCCGAGAGGAAGCTAAGTTCATGATTGTTTTGGTGGATGAGCTTATTGCTCAGATGTTTTTAAAGGAAGAAAAAAACTTTGCAGGTTTCCATTATTTTCTTAAATGCTTGCTCGCTTTTCATAAGTATTATGAGACCATAGATTTGAAAAGAATGAAGCCCGAAAGTCTTTTGCGCGATGTAGAAAAGGACTTGAAAAAGGTAAGGGTAGGGGAGATATTAAAACTCTATGAGGAGCAGGCTCCCGTCAAGAAAATATTAGGAGGACTTACTGCTTTTTTGAAAAAAAATTCGAAGGGGATCACTTCCAACCAATTGAGGAATGTCTTTAATAAGATATTGCCAAGTAAAGATCAACGGGTTCAAAAATTAAAATTACTAAAACCAGAATTGGCTTATACCGCTACCCGACAGGCTCGGGAAGAATCGGTGAAGTTTATGTATCTGGTAATAGCGCTATTGGAAAAGGTGAAAACCGAGAAAGAAAAAGAGGCTTTTATAAAAGTGATGGAGGTAATCGTTTCTCTCCATAAATTTGAAGAACAGGTAAGGGAGAAAAAAATAGATAAAATCCGGTTGATGGAGGAGACAAGGAGAAGCCTAAAACCTTTTACTTTAGAAGACTTATTGAGCCGAACTAATTCGTTTGACTATGGAGCCATACAGGAAAAACTACAAGAATTAGTATTGCCAAAAGGAGCTAAAGAAGGCTTGAAGTCTTCTCAATTTAGAAGACTTTATGATAAAGTAATGATGGCGGAAACCTTACAAGAATTCCAATTGCTTTCCCCTTTTTTTTTATATACCGCAGCTCGTCAAGGCAATGAAAAAGCACAAAAATTGATTTTGTTTTTTGTCGATGTACTCGATCGAATTAAAGAAGATCATTTTGCAGATTTTAAAATATTGATTTTTGATTTATTGGCTTACCATAGGTATTTTGAAGAAAGTAAATCTACCAATCCAATTCCAACCATTAAAAAATTAACACCATGAAATTAATAGGTAAAATTATCATCAACGGAAGTCTGATTACTAAAACTGGACTGCATTTGGGAGGTTCTAAATCTTCTGTTAATATTGGGAGCATTGATAATAATGTAATCAAGACTGCTTTGGAGGAACCCTATATTCCAGGGAGCTCCATCAAAGGGAAATTAAGATCCTTGTTGGCAAAAGTAGAAGGCGCTTTGTTTTTTTCAAAGTTGGATAAAGAGACAGAAACCAATGTAGTTGACAAGCTTATTGAGAAAAAAGCACAAGGTCCTGATCGGGCAGTATTAGAACGGTATAAGACTGCAATAGCTAATAGTAGTACTGATGAAGATGAGGGCTGTGAGCATATTATGGAACTATTTGGCTATTCAGGAGACGCTACGAATCAAGATAAAATACTCCTCAATCGCTTGTTGGTTCGCGATGCCTTTTTAGAAAATGAAGAAGCCGCTATTTTTAATAATGGTTTTACCGATAGCAAGTGGGAAAATGTAATCAACCGAAAAACGGGTACTGCGGAACATCCTCGACAATTAGAACGGGTTCCGGTAGGTGCCTCCTTTAAGTTGGAGTTGGTATACAATATCTATGAAGATGCAGCGGAACCAGATTCAGATAAATTTAAAAAGCATTTACAAAGTTTATTATTGGCCTTGGAGCTTTTAGAAGATGATGGTATTGGCGGTTCTATATCAAGAGGTTATGGTCAGGTAAAGGTTTCTTTAAAGCCACCAATCTATAAAAGAATTAATAAAAAAACCATGCAATACGAAGTGATGGAAAATCTGGAAGGAGGTCAATCTTTATTGGGACAATTTACTGAAAAGTTTTCTTAAAATAAATAATATCCATGGATGCTATACTCTTAAAATGTCCTAGAAACGGTCGATTTCATTTTGGCGTAGCTGCGCCAGATCATGATACCGCTTTGTCGCAAAGTTCGGTCTGTTTTCATAGTGATACGCTTTTTTCTGCCTTGATTGTTATGTGCCGAAAAGCATTTCCTGAAGAGATTAATTCGCTGATAGATTGTTTTGATTCAGGAGGAATAAAAATTTCTTCTGGACAATATTGTATTGATGTTTTTGAGAACGATCAATTCTCTCGACGGCTCTATTTTTTACCCAAACCTGCTCATTTAGATCTTTTGAATAAAAACCTTGAGGAAAGAAAGAAAATGAGAGGGATACAATATGTCTCTAAGACTATTTGGGAAAAAGGATTAAACCCAAGCCAATGGACTAGTGAAAATTACTACACGATTGATGGAGGTTTTTTAGTAGCTCCAGAAGATCTAAATCCTAAGTTGGGAAAAATGATTGATGGCTTTTATCAGTTAAGAACAGAACCTAAAATTGCGGATCACCAACGAAAAAAAGAGGACAATATATTTTCCCAAACGGATGTCTCATTGTATTCCTCTTATTTGTCGAAAGAGGACCTGAAAGGGACTAAGATAGATTTAAATAGTTTAGAGCTTAGGCCTCATTTTTATTTTTTATTGGAATGGGAAGAAGGCCAAGAGCGAATGAAAAATTTACTGCTTCTACTGGTAGAGATATTAAAGGATGAAGGTTTGGGAGGCGCTGTTTCTACAGGCTGTGGAAAAATAGAAGCGGTGGAAAGAATAAAAAATTGGCAATTAGACTTTAAAGGATTATCAACAAGCGAAAAGCAATTGGTAAGTCTGTCAGTGGTAGGTCTTGTTTCCGAGGAAGTTCCTGAAGTGAAAGCTGCCAACCTTATCATTAGAGGAGGACGAAGGATTGGTGCTGATGACCAATTGAAAAGAGCCAAGATGCTGACTCCCGGTGCTTTGCTGACCGATCAGGTAAAAGGATGTTTGATTAAACTGCATCCAAGCCAACCCCATCTCAGATACGGAAAGGTCTTTCCGATTTCCATTTCTAAAAACTATGAACTGCATTAAGATGAAAAAAGAAATACGTAAGCCATTTAATATAGCGATAAGCACCATTACTCCAGTGTCCATTGGTAATGGAGAAATACTTTCTCCCTATACCGATTTTGTTTTTGATCGGGAGGAAGATCTGGTTCACCTACTGGACAAGGAATTGATCGGGAGAAAAATAATGGCAACAGGTGATAAAGAATTAATGCAAAATTATATTGATGGCATCTATAATTCTTTTGATAATAATCGAGCAAATTTTAAGCTCCAAGATTTTATTGAAACGACTCCAGGAATAGAAATGGATGATTTTGATTACGCAGCCCAATCTATTCCGTACGTCGGTTTACGTAAAAATGATAGGCGGGAAATAAAGTGCATTATTAAAGATAATGGACACCCCTATATTCCCGGAAGTACTTTGAAAGGCGCGATAAAGGGAGCCCTTTTGTATGATTTTATGAAGTTCGCTCCAGCAGGCATCTCCAGTTTGGATCGCTTGATGAAAAAACTATTGAAAGTTTTTCGACAATGCGAACGGGAGCTCTCTGACCTTGAACGAATTGCAGGAAAAAGATCGGTAAGCTGGGATGATAAAAAGACCATTAGGGATATCAAAAAACAGATTGGACAAAATGGTGGAGAAGATTTAGCAAGACAGTTTGACCAAGCGATAGAGGAGCTGATGACTAAGGATTTTAAATACTTACCAAAGGATTTTGCTCACTTAAAACCAAGTGATACTTCTTTGTTTCCTATTGATGACCTGATGCTCCAGTTGACCAAACGATTGCATTATATGAAGGGACAAGTTGCTATTCCTGCTAATTTGGAGGCCATAAAACCAAAAGCTGCTCAACGATTCAAATTGACTATTATACCCCAGTTCTACAAAACGGAATTGGCTTACCTCAATGAAGAGCAACCAATAGAAGGGCTTTTTAAGCGCATCAATAAATTTTCTCAGGATAATGTCAGTGTGGAATTAGATTTATTGGACGATTATCCTTGGGCTGATCGAGTGAGAGGACAAGACCGGGAAACCTTCCTAAATTATCAGGATTTTTTAAATGAAATGTACAATAGAATTGAAGCGACTTTGCCCCATGAAGCCTATATGGCAATTGGCTTTGGAAAATCTTTCTACTATAACTCTATCGGTATTTTGGTGAATGACTGGGATCGAGATATGGAATTAGGCGAGCGAGACCTTTCTGCTTTTAGGAAATATTGTAAACTCTTTTTTTTAGGGAAGGATGGTCAGAAAAATTTTCCCTTGACTCGTACGGTGACGAATGGTGGTGTTCCTATGGGGTGGGTGAAGATGGTTTGGGAGCAATAATAAAATTATTAAAAAAGCCTGTTACATATCCGCTATTTCTATTATGATCCGCGCTTGCAAGGAGCCGTAGTCGTAGAATCGCATAGCCCCAAAGCAAAAGTCGGAACCCTTATTCCTATACCTAAACACGATGTCTATGTCTCTTAATGTTCCCATTCTCAGCCTTCGCCTGCTCGATATCCCGATGCCCGATAAACCCGACGTCAAAAAAGGCTTGCTCAATAGCGCCAAAGATTTGCTGCGCGCTCAGGAGCCTGCCCTTCGGCAACAAGCACCAGATATCCAATTGTTTCACAACCAACAAATCCGCTACTCTGGTATCCAAGTCGGCTGCTTTCAAGGCGCTCCCGAATGGACTGCCATCGGTACCGAATCCGTAGAGGCCCTCCAGTTTTGGTTTGACTTGTATAAAAAAGAATCGCCCGTCCCCCTGCAAAATACCGTAGGCATCCGAGAGCAATACCAGCCCGCTTTTCTAGACCATCCCAAGCCCTACCACATCGACCGCCTTCTGATCAGCGATGGACTAGCCAAAAGCTTGAATACCAAAAAAAATAGCGCCCGTCGCCAAGAGCTACTAGAAAAATACCTCTACGGCAATTTGCAAAATTTCTTTTCCTTTATCGGATTCGAACATGATAAAAAAGCCCACTATCTAAAAATATCCATCACCCAAATAAAGCGTTACCAAGAGGCATTACCCGTATTTCACCGCCAGAAAAAGACTGCCTTT
>CAYQRA010000059.1:0-15493 GCA_964419315.1 uncultured Saprospiraceae bacterium
TCACCCAACGGGTAAAAATAAAAGATCAAGGAACTCCAATTACGGGAAGTTTAGAATTTATGACCTGCGAAGCAGGACGATGTTTGCCTCCTGCGTATGTATATTTTGGGGTAGATACCAAGGATCTGAAAACGTATACCGGAAACGAAGATGGTCTACTTGCTTTCTTCAACGGAGGAGGAAGTACGGCCGCCATGGGACCTGCATTAGCAGGTACCGTGATTGATCAGGCACGACCTGTCTTGCAAGAGACTTATGTCAATCCAATTGGAAATTGTGGGGTAGAAGATATCGCGCGAGGATCTTTGGCTTGGACTTTCTTCTTAGGTTTTATTGGAGGCTTTTTTGCCTTATTGACACCCTGTGTATTTCCAATGATTCCATTGACGGTAAGTTACTTTACAAAAAGTAGTAAGACCAAAGCAGAAGGAATTAGAAATGGTTTGATCTATGGTGCGTCGATCATCGTTATTTATGTGGCCATTGGCTTGATCATTACTGGATTATTTGGAGCGGAAGCCTTGAATGCATTATCGACTAACTGGATTGCCAATACACTTTTCTTCGTCATCTTTATGTTTTTTGCCTTTTCCTTCTTTGGTTATTATGAATTGACTTTGCCAGCTTCTTGGACCAATAGTAGTGATAAGATGGCCGATAAAGGTGGACTCATTGGTACTTTCTTTATGGCTTTTACTTTAGCCTTGGTTTCTTTTTCTTGTACGGGGCCGATCATTGGTTCGGCCTTGGTAGAATCGGCGAGTGACCCACTGGGACCTTTTGTGGTCATGCTGGGTTTCTCTTCTGCATTAGCATTGCCTTTTGGTTTGTTTGCAGCGTTTCCTGCTGCATTGAATGCTTTGCCAAGTTCTGGAAGTTGGATGAATTCTGTAAAAGTAGTATTGGGATTCTTGGAAGTTGCCTTGGCTTTTAAATTTTTATCGGTAGCTGATATGACTATGAATTGGGGAATCTTGGGGTATGAAATTTTCTTAGGAATTTGGGTCTTGACTTTTGCGGGTATGACGGCTTACCTTTTTGGTTTTATCAAATTTCCACACGATAGTCCTTTGAAAAAATTGAGCCCAATGCGAGGTGCTTTTGCTTTGCTCTCTCTGGCTTGGACGCTTTATTTGTGTACTGGGTTTATGTATAATGACAAAACCAAAGCTTATGATTCTTTGAGTCTGATGAGTGGTTTGGCACCGCCAGCCCATTATAATTATTTCTTACCAGAATCAAAAGCTGAAAAATCCATCAAGGATAAATATCCTTCTTTTACCAAATGCGCCAATGACTTGGATTGCTTTAAAGATTACTACGAAGGAATGGCTTATGCCAAGGAAATGAACCAACCAGTATTATTGGACTTTACAGGATTTGGTTGTGTCAACTGTCGTAAAACGGAAGAGCACATCTGGGTAGAAGATAAAGTATGGAGCAAAATTGCAGAAGACTTTGTTTTGATTTCGCTTTATGTAGATGATCGTAAAAAATTGGAGGAAACCTTAATTTCTAAAAATACCAATTCCAAGATTCGCAATGTCGGAAATATGTGGGCTGATTTTCAAATCGTGAATTTTGAACAAAATTCTCAACCCCTTTACGTCATGGTAACACCGGATGAAAAAGTATTGGCTGCGCCAAGAGGATATAAAGAAGGCTCGGATGATTATGCGAAATTCTTGTCTTGTGGACTAGATGCTTATCAAAAAATAAGTAAAGGAAAAGACATGGATTCCCCGCAAAAGATAGGTGGCATTCAATAGTTGGTGTAAAAAAAAACGATTAAAAAGGGCGATCTAAAATTCATTTTAGATCGCCCTTTTTATTTTAAGACTAGCTTCAATAGCTTATTTCTTAGGCACCTTTACCCAATACGTTTTTTTTGCTTTATTCGTTAAAGATGTGGAGCGCAGCCAAGGATTATAAATCTTCAACATCCGATAAGTCGTTCCATACTTTTGCGCAAAATCTCCCCAATTGGATACCGACTCTTTTACTTCGATCAGATGAGCTGGAGGCAATGCTTCATATTTCAATTCCTCTCCAACATAAAAACCAAAATCTTCTGGACTCGACATAATGGCTTTGATCGCCACGATGCGGAAAACATAACGAGAGGTTTCTGAATTGAGGTTCAAATCAAAATAAGACTCCATGCGTTGAGCGGCCATTTCCCTACTCAACCTACTCGCTCCCATATTATAAGCCGCCGCAGCTAAGGTCCATGAACCAAAACGTTCTTTGTATTTTTTTAAATAACGACAGGCGGCATCCGTTGCCTTTTCTAAATGAAAACGCTCATCTACTTCGCTATTTACTTGCATCCCATAATCTCCAGCAGTTCCTTTCATAAATTGCCAAACGCCTTTTGCACCAGCAGGCGAAGTCGCATTGCTTAGATCACTTTCGGCAACTGCCAAATATTTCAAATCATCTGGTAAGCCATGCTTGGCTAGGATGGGTTCGATCACGGGAAAATAACGCCTTGCTCTTTTGATGTTGCCAATGGTGTTGGAATGATAATAAGAATTGCGCAGCAACTCTCGATCTAGTCTTTCTCGAACATCAAAATTATCCATCGGAAAAGCTTCTCCCGCAAAATCAAAACTACGTCCCTCCAAATTGATAGCTCGAATCACTTGTGGTAGATCCATTCCTTGTTCTTCTGATTTTGCTTTAGAAGAAGTAGAGGAATTACTTCCCTCATTACTATAAGAACTAAAAATAGCAAAGGTGAGAAAGCAGGCTAAAATAATGGTGTAAAAAGAAATTGATTTTTGCATAGACAAAGCGTTTTGGTCGATGTGTTGAATGGGTCTAAAGGACCACTGTATTTCTTTAACGCAGCCAAGATTGGCTTTGTTACTAAGGGATAGAAATTTAAAAATGCTTAAGATAGGGCTTCTGTTTTTGAACAGGCCGATTGGCAACAGCTTTGGGTAAGAATTGTAATAAATAGAAAGATTAAAAAATTATTTCTTTTCTATTTTTCTGGGACGCTTAAAAATAGGAACGGTAGAACAAGGTTCACCATACATAATGCTTTGGGCAAAAGGCTGAAGTTTTTGGGTTAGACTAACATAAGCGGAAGGGGGAACAGGTTTATTGCTACATCCTTTAATCACGATTCTTTTTCCATCGTACTCTTTTCCGTCTATTTGATCTAATGCTTTTTGGAAAGCAACTTTATAAAACATATCAGCATCTCCCTGAAAAATGGCATTCGCAGTAGGAGTCGCATAAGCAGCTACGAGCATATAAGCCCAAACGGGAATGATGGCATCTGCTGAACAGAATATCGCTAGATTTTTTCCTTGATAAGCAGACCAGTCATGCTCTTTTAATGCTTTTCTGAAATCCTTTTCTTTTAGGATCAATTCCATGAAAAGGTAATCCTTTAGATCAAAAAGAGCCAGCTCCTCGGAAGGAAAAAACTCTTCCAAATTCAAAGTGATTAGGCCGCTATTGGCCACGCGATTGACTAAAGGTTGATCTGAAGAATTCATGTGTTTTTGACTTTATTCATCTTCTCCTAAAGAAGAAATATTTTCTGTTGTAACACCTTCTGGATCAATAAGGTTTTCTGGATTCACCACAAGTTCATTCTCTTGATTGATTTCCTCCGGAGTCTGTCCCGCAAATTCCCCAGTAGTTTTTTCTACAAATTCAACAATACCTTCTGACTTTTCTTCTTCCAGTTCTGTTGTACTCGCTTCTACATCTGTTTCCTGAGCGTGTTCTAATGCTGTATCAACTTGTTGATCTTTTGGAAGTTCTCCTGGCGCTTGCTCTGTATTTAATATTTCTTCATCTGAGGAAGAGGAGGTCTCTTCTTCTTTGCTTTCTTCTTGCAGGCCTTCCTGCGAAACAGCCTCGGTAGAGGCTCCTTCCGCTAGAGGCGATGTGGTAGGATCTGCAATGGGGGTACCATCTCCATTATCGTCTTCATTTCCTCCGTCATCTGGATCATCCTCTTCTTTAGGAGGGAGCGGTTCGTAAATGTCTGCAACGGCGATGGCGATATCTACTAGGTCGTCCTCTTTTTGGGAAGAGCCTTGTCCTTCTACATTTTCTCCTTGTTTGGGATGCTCCTCCTCTCTTGGTGGGAGCGGATCATAAATATCCGCAACGGCGATGGCAATATCGATTACATCATCTTTTCTCCTAGGGAGTCCATCAAATCCTTCTACATTTTCTTCAATAGGAGCAGCTTCTCCAATACTATTATCTGGATCTTTGAATTCTTTTATTTTTGGAAGATCTTTTAGGTCCTCAATACCAAAGTAGTCTAAGAATTTTTGACTAGCTCCATAGAGTAATGGACGGCCAGGAGCTTCCTTGCGACCAAGTATAGCGACCAGTTCTTTTTCGAGTAGTTTTTGCACGGCATAATCACAATTGACCCCACGGATATTTTCTATGTCTCCTTTGGTTACAGGCTGCTTATAGGCAACGATGGCCAAAGTTTCTAGGGCAGCAGTGGAAAGCCTTTTCTTGATGGTTTGCTTGAGGTAAGTACCTACGGTGGCATGAAATGCTCCTTTAGTAAGGAATTGGTAACCTCCGGCAATTTTTACAATTTCAAAAGAAGATTGATCCGAACGATAGTTTTCCATTAAGGTGTCTAAAGTTTCGGTAATGTCTTCTGCTTTGATCTTCGCTTCAAAAATTTCCTCCAAAGCAGATTTTATCTCTTTAAAAGAGATCGGATGCTCGCAGGTAAAAATCAAACTCTCAATATGTTGGGCCAAATATTCCACTGGCAGTCAATTTTTTTAGAACAGGTTTAAAATTTAAACTTACTCTCTGAGCCGTTCAAATAGAACTAAGCTCATTGGTGAATAGAAATCTATATTAAAGTACTCAGAAAACTAAGGGTTGATACCTAATCAAAGCCTCTGATTTTAAGGCCTACAAAGGTAAGGAATAAAGGTAAAAGGAGGAAGGTCTTGCAGTAGTATATTTCGATAAAGGTAAATGGTCGATAGAAGATGATTCCTTTGCTGCTCAAATGGTACAAACAGTGCTTTGTGATCCCTTAATAGTTGCTTTGACACAATATAGTCACGCTTATTTACGGGGTTTTGATTGATGGAATCTCTTCGTTTGAGTAGGGGTAAAGAAAATAATTTGGTAAAAAGGATTAAAAGTTACTTAAAATTTTTGTCACAGATTTGAGGGCTTTTAAAAAATGAAGAAGTACTTTTTATCTCTGTTTTGAGGTGTTTGTGACAGGGGAAAATATCGAAAAATCTATAGATTTTGGCATTTTTGGGCTATAGCTTTCTGAAAAGGCAGGTCACGATAAAGGCGGTTAAATACATCGATATTGTGACTTATGTTTAGCTTTGGGGAAGTCGTAGAAAAATAGAAAAGCGCATAAGCTTCGATTCCTTTTAGGGCAAAGGCAGTTTCAACTAGGCATTTTGCGCGTTCTGGACTGAGATCAGGTTTTTCTAATAAATATTGATGGATCGCTCTGTTTTGGTAACTTTCAAGCGTTTTTGCGGTCGGGATATTGAAGTCGATAAGGTTGCGTTGGGGAGCTTCAGGCAAATAACGAACTAAGAATTCGTCTCCGTTTTCTAGAGGCATCCCATTTTTTAGGAGAATTGGCTCCGTAGTTTTAATGGCTGCCATCTCTGTAGTTGCGGAATAATTGGTCCCATTGGCAAAAAAGAAAGACTTGATAGGTTCCTTTTCATTGGATGGATCCAAAACGATGCGAGCACTAGTTTCCTTGCCTGAGGTCGTCAATTGATCTAGTAATTTGGATTGATCTTGATTTTTATGGTAAACAGTAAGGCCTACAATGACAAGGCTAACAAGGAGCATTAGACCTCCCATAAAGAAAAGGCTTTGATACAAGTACTTTTTTTCCTTCTTTTTTCGAGCATTATTGAGGGGCGTATCTGCATCCCGATTGACATCAAAGCCATAACTAAACTCATCTCCTTGACGTTCGATACGGAGTTCGCACAATTCTTCTTCAATAAAAAAGGAATAAGAGGAAGTCTTTAAAACACCAAAATCTATTAGTAAAATCGAGGTATTACAGTAAACCAGAAGGTGTCCACTGGTAGCACCATGCATCAAGACGACTTGATGGTTAGTTCCATTATCCGCTAGATAAGTCCAGTTGAACTGATTCACAGTACTATTTTTTCAATGTTTTGGTTAAAAGCATAATCCACCGTGAGTAGAAAAGATACGGTCTGATTATTGAAAATATGATAGATAATTAATCTATGAGGGGGAAAAGTCCATAATTCAGGGCGGGTACGCTGCAAACATCGTATAATCAACGGAGACAAGCGCCGAATTATTCTTAATTTAGGCATCCCGCAAATCAATGTCAAATATGAATACAAAAGAAAAAGAAATTTTAAAAGAAAAAATTGAAGCTGCACTAGAAGAAACCGTCCAGAAAGTTGCAAAATTAGAGGAGTTGACAAAACCTATTGGGCCAGAAAATTCTATCGGAAGAGTCAGTAGAATGGATGCCATTAATAATAAAAGCGTGGCAGAAGCTGCTTTGCGCTCTACTAAGCGAAAGCGAGAAAGCTTAAAAGTAGCACTTAGTCGAATTGATCGGGAAGATTTTGGCGATTGTAGCCTTTGTAAAAGACCAATACCTCCGGCTAGATTGATGTACATGCCCGAAAGTACACGATGCGTTAGGTGTGCTGATCGCTAGATTGGCCTTTCGTTTTTTAATTTCCTGTCAATCTTTGCTATAAAAAGGGGCAAAAAAAAACAGGGCACAAACGCAATTGCTTGCGTAGCACCCTGTATAACCCCAAAAAACCAAATGAAAACAATCTACATGTTAGTGGGCTCAACAATTAAGGAGCCATTTTGGAAACCTTACCCAACTCATCAAACAGTTTTTCTAATTCTAACTTCTTCTCTTCTTTTTACTGCTTTTTTCCTCTTCGGTTTTCTTTAAAACCTTTCTTCCCAATTTCCGACATTATGACGGCGATGTATTTGCTAGGTCACAAATTAGAGATTTTTTTTAAGATATAGGTGCTGAAAAATCTCTCTATGTAGATTGAGGGCTATAAAAGTACGATTTAAGTTAACATCTTGGTAACAAAAGTGGCTCCTTTTTAGCATTTCTATGCTATTTTGCCCAATTAAGGGTAGAAAAATATGATTTTATCGTTCTTTTTAAATAAAAGTCGAGATTATTATGGAAAGGCTGAATGGCCAAATATTATTTTGTGAGTCCTTGCTTTTTAGAGCGGAAGGATAAGAAGATTCAAGATGAAAACAAGAGCAATAAAATGAAAGTGTTAAGGTTTTGTTAAAAAATGACATTTTCTGTCCCTATTTTAAAAAACAGCGAATTTTCTCTCAAATAATCATTTTTCCAATTGAAATAATTATAGCAGAATTCCGCTCCCGCAGTTTATTTTTTTGTTATCCAAGCACTTGCTTACCTTTAGTTCGATTTTGAAAGTACTTTTTATCCGAATATTGGAGAACCATTAAGGTCTTGGGTAGTTTGAATAAGGGATTGTTGGTAAATTTAGAAGAGATCAATCAGTTCACTCTATTTATAGACCTGCTGTGTCAACTTATTCGTTCCTTTCGATTCTCTAAAGTCGAACAGTCGAAGAACCATTAAAATAACATCACCTTGGCCAAAGTAAAAAAGATATTTGTTTGTACTAACTGTGGAGCTACTTCTCCCAAATGGGTTGGGAAATGTACTGCTTGTGAGGAATGGAATACCTATCAGGAAGAAGTTCTGATGAAGGAAACCAAGCAGGAAGAGAAAAAGAAAGCTTGGAGAAGTGTATCCAATGGAACAGCCCTCAGCGTTCCAGTTCCTTTGCCGGATATCAAAGCAGGAACAACCCATCGCTTGGTAACCCCCAATTTAGAACTCAATCGAGTATTGGGTGGTGGTATCGTTCCTGGGTCTATTGTATTGATTGGAGGGCAACCGGGGATTGGAAAATCTACGCTGATGTTGCAGATTGCTTTAGAACTTCCAGTGAAAGTACTATATGTATCTGGAGAAGAAAGTGAAGAGCAAATAAAAATGCGGGCAGATCGCATCGGCATCGCCCGAGAAAATTGTTTTATTTTTACCCAAACCAATGTCAGTAAAATTCTGACTCAAGCGCAAAAGTTAAAACCGGAGCTACTCGTCATAGATTCTATTCAAACCCTCTCTTCCCCACATATTGAGTCTACTCCCGGAAGTGTTTCGCAAGTGCGCGAATGCGCTGGAGAATTACAACGCTTCGCCAAGGAAACCGGAATCCCCGTTTTTATCATTGGTCACATTACCAAAGAAGGTTCTCTGGCTGGGCCAAAATTATTGGAACACATCGTTGATTCTGTTTTACAATTTGAAGGAGATCGAAATTATACTTACCGAATTCTCAGAACCATCAAGAATCGTTTTGGCTCCACCGATGAAATGGGCATCTTTGAGATGCAAGCCAATGGTCTTCGAGAAGTATCGAATCCTTCAGAATTATTATTGTCTCAAAAAGACGAAGACCTCAGTGGAAGTGCCATCGCTGCTACTATGGAAGGTATGCGTCCCATGTTGATCGAGACCCAAGCCTTGGTGAGTACTGCGGTGTATGGGAATCCACAAAGGAGCGCTACTGGATTTGATCTTCGTCGATTAAGTATGCTTTTGGCGGTTTTAGAAAAAAGAGTCGGTTTTCCTTTTGGGCAAAATGATGTTTTCCTAAATCTAGCAGGAGGTATTCGGGTAGATGATCCGGCCATTGATCTGGCGATTGTCAGTGCTTTGATTTCTTCTTTACAAGATGTCTCTGTTCCAGCAGATGTTTGCTTTGCAGGGGAGGTTGGTTTGTCAGGAGAAATTCGTTCGGTCAATAGAATTGAACAACGGATACAAGAAGCGGATCGCCTAGGGTTTAAAAAAATATTTATTTCTAAGTACAATATAAAAGGACTCGACTCAGAACGCTTTGGGATTCGTATTGTGACCATTGGTAAGATCGAAGAGTTGTATCGAGCCTTATTTGAATGATATTGTGTCGGATGCCAAGTGCTAATTATTGGTTAAAGAAAAAAAACTTTATCATCGCTTGCTTGTTTTATTTTTATGGACAAAATCAATACCGATCATCCCATTTTACTTTTTGATGGCGTTTGCAATCTCTGCAATGGATTTGTACAGTTTGTGATCGAGCGGGACCCCGAAGGGCATTTTCACTTTGCGGCACTTCAATCTGCTACCGCTCAGGATTTACTCAAAGCGCATAATATATCTACGGAACAAATGGATACCGTGGTTTTGGTAGAGAATGGCAAAGCTTATGTCCGCTCCGAAGTGGCTCTGAGGATGGTGCCTAAATTGGGAGGACTTTGGCCCGTTTTAAGTGTTTTTAAAATACTTCCTCTTTTTATCCGCGACCCCATTTATAATTACATCGCCAAAAATAGATATCGTTGGTTTGGAGAAAAAGAGCAGTGTATGATCCCAACTCCTGAACTAAAAAGCCGATTTCTTGCCTAACTCTAAGCTGGAGCTTCCCAAGCCCCCAAACAAGCATCGCTTAAAAAATAAATCCTGATTGCAATTTTGACCGCTAGTCGACCCAAGGGAGCATTAGGGCAAAAATGGAATTGTCAAAAGGATTTATTTTTTGAATTTGACAAAAAGGCTTCCTTTGCTTCCCAAGATTAATATCGCTTCCCCTTGAAAATTATTCGCATTATCTGTAATTTCGCAACTTCTCAAAAATAGGGAACGTTTAAGCCCTTGAGTAGAGTTAGTACTATATCATAAGGAGTCATTTTGTAGTGGTCTCCATTTTTATAAAAACAACAGATATGTCCAAAAGAATCGAAATCAAAGAACTATTAAAGAATCCTTCCATAGGGGAAGCGGTCTATGTAAAAGGATGGGTAAGAGCATTTCGCTCTAATCGTTTTATTGCCCTCAATGATGGTTCTGGATTTAATAATATCCAAGTAGTTGTTGACTTTGAAAAATTTCCAGAAGAAATTTTACGCAAAGTAGGTTTTCATGCTTGCTTGGCGATCAAAGGGCAATTGGTAGAATCACAAGGAAAAGGACAGTCTGTAGAAATTGTAGCAGAAGAAATAGAAGTCCTTGGCGAAACGGATCTCGAAAAATATCCGCTACAAGCAAAAGCACAATCCATGGAGTTTTTGCGAGAGCATGCTCATTTCCGCATGCGAACCAATACTTTCAGTTCTGTCTTTCGCCTTCGCCACGCCATTGCTTTTGCGGTACACCAATATTACCACGAACGTGGTTATTACTATTTGCACAGCCCGATCATTACGGGGAGTGATGCAGAGGGTGCTGGAGAAATGTTTCAGGTCACCACCTTCGAAGCGAATAATGCACCGAAGACCGAAGAGGGAACCGTGGATTATAAAAAAGACTTTTTCGGAAAAGCGACCAACCTGACGGTCTCTGGGCAACTGCAAGGCGAGATTGCGGCTTTGGCGCTCGGGAAGGTCTATACTTTTGGTCCTACTTTTCGAGCCGAAAATTCTAATACCTCGCGGCACCTCGCAGAGTTTTGGATGATCGAACCAGAAGTGGCTTTTTATGATATTTACGACAACATGGATTTGGCAGAAGATTTTAGTAAATACCTAATTCGTTTTTGTCTAGAAAATTATGCAGAAGATTTGGAGTTCCTGGATAAGCGCATCCAGAATATGGAGAAGCAAATGAAATCGGAAGATCGTCGCCCGATGGGATTGATTGATACGCTTAAGTTTGTTTTAGAAAATGACTTTGAAAGGATTACTTATACGGAGGCGATTAATTTGTTGAGAAACTCTAAGCCTTATAAAAAAGGTCGCTTTGAATATGAAGTAGAATGGGGCAAAGATTTGCAAGCGGAACACGAACGTTGGTTGGTAGAAAAGAAGTTTAAAAAGCCCGTGATCGTAAGAGATTATCCGAAGGATTTTAAAGCTTTCTATATGCGCCAAAATGAGGATGGAAAAACCGTAGCAGCAATGGATGTGCTCTTTCCAGGAATTGGAGAAGTGATCGGAGGTGCGCAAAGGGAAGAACGCCATGACAAATTATTGGCTCGGGTTCATGAAATGGGAATTCCAGAAGAAGAACTTTGGTGGTATTTGGATTTGCGTAAATTTGGAGGAGCGCCGCATAGTGGTTTTGGTTTGGGCTTTGAAAGAATGGTGCTTTTTATTACCGGTATGGGTAATATTCGCGATGTGATACCATTTCCACGAACGCCCGGAAACGCAGAATTCTAATTGCGAGGTAAAACATTTTATACTTTATCGTGTTTTAACTAGCACGAAGTCCTCCACAAAACGTGTCAGGCATTTTTTCTAAAATGTCCGACACGTTTTGCTTTTATGACCATTAATATTTCATATGCTCGAAATTAAAAATCTTTCCAAAACCTATAACAGCGGCCAAGGAGAATTGACGGTTTTAGACAATGTTAGTTTTTCTCTAAATGCTGGTGATACCTTTTCCATTGTTGGTCCCTCCGGAAGTGGAAAAACAACCTTGCTTGGACTTTGCGCAGGATTGGATCGGTCGAGTACGGGGAGTGTCGTTTTGAATGGGGTGAAACTCGACGAGCTAAGCGAAGATGAACGCGCGAGTGTGCGCAATCAATACGTTGGATTTGTTTTCCAAAATTTCCAACTTATTCCCACTTTGACGGCTTTAGAAAATGTGATGGTTCCGCTTGAACTGCGCGGCGATAAAAATGCGGCCAAACGATCTCTAGAATTATTAGATCGGGTAGGTTTGGCGGATCGCCATCATCACTATCCAACGCAACTCTCGGGAGGAGAACAGCAGCGTGTTTGTATCGCTCGGGCATTTTCCAATCAGCCACTTATCCTTTTTGCAGATGAACCTACTGGAAATCTCGATGACGATACGGGGCAAAAAGTTGAGGCCTTGCTCTTTGATCTCAACAAGGAAGCAGGGACGACCTTGGTGCTCGTTACGCACGATATGGAGTTGGCGAGGAAGACCGGAAAAGTCATGCAGTTGAAAGGTGGAAAGGTAGTGGAGACTTCAATGGTGTAGTGGTTCAAAAAAAGACGTTATTAAGAGAGGCGCTATCTTCAAGGTAGCGCCTCTTTTGGTTAAAAAAAAACTGTTCATTAGGACTTAAAAGTCGTAGACGGATCAACGTTGAGATCTCCCGACCTTGATTCTAAGTATTCTATAAATTCTACTAAACCAAGAAGTGGTGTCGGTCAGGAGACCTACACTTAGATCCGCGTATTACCGGCAGGTAATAGCGAACAATCGGGTTTATATTTTAATGGTCGTATATTTTTAGGAAGAAGAAGATCGAGCGTCCTTTTAGCTAGCGTTTTACTTGATTTTTTAAAAAGATCACCCCGCTTTTTTTTGTTTGATAAAATTAGCTGGAGTCATTCCATAGTGCTCCTTAAAGATTTTATAAAAGGTTGCTTTCGAATGAAAGCCAGAAGACTCGGCAATCGCCATGATGGTGTATTGCCGAATGTCTTTATATTCTATTTGTCGTTCAAATTCTTGTAGGCGGTATTGGTTGATAAAGCGGTAAAAATTGGAATTTAGATGTTGATTGAATACTTGTGATAATTGATTCTCAGAGATGGTAGAGGCTTTGGATAGGTCGCCTAGACTTAGGTGAACATTGAGGTATAGTTTTTCCTGTTCTACGACTTTCTTTAATTGGAAATATAGTTTTTCTAATTCTAGGTTCTCCTTTTTGTCTGCTCCATATTGAGCGTTGGATAGGATGTTGAAATAAGAGGAAAAACGAAGGGAGATAAAGGCTAAACAGAGAATAAAAACAGCATACAAAACCAAAAGGATGAATTCGAATTCTTGAACGAAATAAGAAAGATTTAGACAATAAACTAGAACCAGGGACAATGAAAAAGAGACGGCGGCAAATATATAAAAGTACCAAAGTATCCAGTTGATCCTGATTCGATATTTATTAGAAAGATTTGCTATTTGAAATTCTCGAATAGATAAGATAGAAAAGAATAAATTGGTCAATAAATAAGCTAAAATCCAACAGATAGAATAAGTGTTTCCATTTTTGAAAAACATATGAAATCCAAAGGAATTATAACCGCCAAAAGCAAAGAGTATTTGTACGCTTAGGTAAATACTAAAAGGAAAATAAATAAGATTTTTCCAAGACCAATGATGATCCTTTTGGATTAAAGATCGTGCATAAAGATAAAGTAAAGGCGAAATGGCAAACCAAGAAACCGCACTAATACTCATTAATGGTGATGCCCAGTTAACGATCTCATTGAGGATGGATACATAATGAGTTAGCGTAATAAAGACTGCAACCAAGATTCCAATAAGGTACTTTTCCGAAAAATGGATTTTCTTTTTTCGAGCAATAACAAAAACTAGCAGGAGTGCCTGAACAGCAGCTACAATGTAAAGGGTACTGGTAAGATCGATTTGCATTTTTATTTTTTAAAAGACCAGGCAGGTACTTTTATCAAGGACAGTTTCAGTTTGGATGCTTGATAAGTCTTGATTTTATTCAATGATCAAGTAACGAATTTAGCTTCAAATTCTTCGACCTTTTCGACAAAAAAGGTCTGTTTAGTCCTGTTTAGCTGAGATAGACTCACAAAAGCTGTGAAAAAGGGCATTCTTTTCTACTTGCTGATAAATTGTGGCATTATTAATTCTAAAAAAATATGGAAATGAAATCAAGAATTACTTTTACTGCTTTTTTATTTTTTTGCTTGTCTTGTGCTTGGGCACAAACAGTCTCTACGGTATTGACCCAAGAAGGGTCTCGCTTTGAAGGAATCGCCTGGGGGGAGAATGGGATAATTTATACGGTAGATCTTATCTCAAATAAAGTATTTAAATTAAGTATTAATGGAGATATTCAGCCGATAGGCCCTGTTTTTAATGGATCATTGGGTGGGACTATGGATAAAGATAATAACTTCTATTTTTCAGAATTCAGAGAAGGGAACATCATTAAATTTAAGCCAGACGATACTTATGAAATCTATGCGAGCGGTTTGCTTGGCCCGTCTGGTATTCTCATAGATGAAGTGGATAGTATTATGTACGTTGCTAATTGGTCGGGCAATAGTATTTCTAAAATTGATATGACTTCGGATACGCCGACTCCGGTAACCTTGGCTTCTGGAGGGCTAATCAAGGGCCCAGATGGTTTGGCCTTTAGTCCAGAGGGAGATATTATTTCTGCAAATTTCAATGACAATAATATCCAAAGAATTACTACGGATGGTGTTGTGTCGAACTTTACGACTATTGATGCGAGTATTAATTCGGGCTATATTGTTTGGGTGAAGGATCACTATTATACCACTGGTGCAAGTGAAAGTGGCGAGATATATAAAATCACCACAGATGGCGAAGTCAGTGTACTTGCGGGTTCTATCGAGCCTGGTTTCGTGGATGGAGATGCTGCGAGTGCCAAATTTTCATTGCCAAATGGTATTGCTACCAATTCTACTCAGGATAGCTTAATTATCGCAGAAAGCAATCCTTTCGGAAGGATTCGGCTCATCAGTGATCTGGGAGCAGGTACCGTTTCAACAAGTAAAATTGGTCTAGTCGAATCTAGTATTTCTATTCAACCTAATCCCACCTCTGATTATTTATACCTGACTTTGGATTTGCCGCAAAAAGAATCCCTAAGTATTCATTTATTGGACAGTAAAGGAAGTCAGCTAGATACGATATTAAATCAAGAAAATGCTTCTGGGAAATTAGAAGTCAGTTATCACCTTTCAGAAAAAATCGTTCCCGGGATTTATATCGTTCAAGTCAAAACAAGGGATGAGATGATGAGTCGGAAGATAGTCGTTAAGTAACCTTGCAAAACTGAGAAGAGGGGATTGTACAAGAACGATTTTTTAAACAAAACTAAGTAGTGTTTTAATAAATGGATTTTTAATTTTTAACAAAAAAACCGGATTACCCCCTCATGAAGGGTAATCCGGCTCAAATTAAAATCTCATGATTTGCCGCGGCTTAAGTCGGCGTTAATAAAACAGGTTTTGGTAAAATATACTATAACAAAAATGATGATAACAAATTATTGGATCACAACTTTTCCGCTGCTGATCAATTGTGCATTGGCTTCTAACTGATAAAAGTAAAAGCCTGCCGGCAAATTATTCCGGCTAATTGTGAATATTGGTCCATCTGCTTCTTGGCGATAAACCATTTTTCCTTGGCTATCAAATACCACAAATTTAATCTCTCCAAAGTGCTCCGCTCCAATAATCTCCACTGTTGCTGTTTCTACAAAAGGATTAGGATATACTTTGACCCCTTGCACATCGGGGTGAAAAATTTCATTGGTTGATACCCGCACAAAATCTTCGATTTTGTGGCAGGTATTTTCCGTGTAGTTGGGATGGCCGTAGTTGTAAAAAACAGCAGCACCGTTTTTGATCAATGATCCAGCAGGATTGTTCGGTTTTTGGGAAATAGTAT
>CAYQRA010000060.1:0-6825 GCA_964419315.1 uncultured Saprospiraceae bacterium
GAGCAAGATAATGAAACTTTAAAAGGCTTTGGTTAATTGTATAATCACCATTTGCTATGTGCCCGACACATTCTGTATGAGTCCCATTGCCGTGAGGGTTTAGGCGAACATTTAAGAAATTGACTAAACCTCCTTGCTTGGTAGAACCGATAAAATCACCTGCAATAACAGGCTGGGTTTCCATCGGTGGTGCGTAAAAACAATTTACATTATCTAGTCCTTCTCGCAAAGGAATAGAAATATCAAGAGGTTTGGACAAATCAGCCAAAAAGCTTTGCCCTTTATGCTGAAGGGTAATTTCCATACTTGTCGGGGTAAAATTCAGGAAGTGCTTTTGTTGGTTAAAAGAAAGATTCGCACTACAGGAATTACCTGCAAGTTAAATGTATTTAAGGTGAAAAACAATGGTATTTTTTACTTGTGTAAAGATTTTAATGGGTCTTTGCGAAAGGAAGGAAAAAAATATCAAAAAATAAATGCCAATCTACCCCACGTTTTTCTAAACTCCTTCGATGTACTGAATAACTGGATGATTCTAATAAATACTAAGGTCTAAAAATCTTTACCTTTATAAGAGCTCCAAAAAGCTGTATCTTTTCAAAATTTTTTATGCACAAAAACGAAGCAATACAACTAACCGAACATAGTTCTGACGAGGCTCTTCGATTGGCTTGTGGTCGGAACGACGCTCTGGCGCAGGAATACCTGTACAAGAGGTGGTCTGGTAAATTGCTGGGCATCCCCCTACGGTATACTTCCAGTCGGGAAGAGTCTGTAGAGGTTTTGAATATGGCTTTTTTAAAAATTTTTGCTTCTATCAACAGCTACCGCTCCCAAGAAGGAGGTACTTTTTCGGGATGGATGGCTCGGATTGTTTTTAACACGACCATCGATCAGGTAAGAAAAAAGACCAAGTATCTACAAAAAAACGACTTCAATGCTACGGTAGAAGGAGTCGTTCGAAATGAGGTCCTCAGTACTTTAGCCGCAGAAGATATTTTTCAATTGGTGCAGCAATTGCCGCCCGCTACTCGAAACGTTTTTAGTTTGTTTGCTCTGGATGGCTATAAACATTCAGAAATTGGAGAACTTCTAAATATCAGCGAAGGAACTTCCCGCTGGCATTTGGGACAAGCTCGAAAAACGCTTAGAGATCTTGTTAACGATCATTATTTAAATGTATAAAATATGAGTCTAGACTCTACCAATAAAAGTGAACGGGAAATGCGGAAAAAGGTGAGCCAATATGAGGCTCCTTTTGACCCTGCCGACTGGAAGGCCATGAAGAATACAATGGCTAAACAGACTGCACAAGTTGATCCAGAAAAAGGTTTAAGAGGTACTGATCTACTTCCATCCCCTAGTACTTCTTTGTTTTTTAAAACGATCGTTTTTATAGGTTCTGTTATTACCTTAAGTGCCGTACTTTGGTTGGGAAATTCTTTTTTGGGTGAAACAAAATCTTCTGCTAGTGCGATAGAGTCGAATATCGAATCAAAAATTGAATCCACTAAGAATTTAGAAACGCAAAAAGAGAAAAGTCCGCCTGAGTTGGAAAAAGATTTAGGGCAAGAAAATAAATCAAATGGGAGTGTAACAGAATTGGGATTACTTCCTGAAGCTGCAAGTGCCAAGGAACAAAGTCAAAAGAATATCTCTGTTGTGCCTCCTTTTTCTTCTGAAAAACAAAATGGACAAAAGTCTTCTTCCAAATTGAAGGAGTCAACTCAAGAAGAATCCAATAAAAATAAAACAGAACAAAAAACGCAAAACCCGAACTTAAATGTAGGAGGTGCGCAAACAACGATCAATCCTTTTTCGTCCTCTTCTACTACTCGAAATATGGAAGGTGCGCCAGTCAATAATGAGTCTTCCAATGTAGTAGACAAAACGACCTTGCCAGCCACTGAACAAACCATTGATCAAGAAGAGTTTGACCAAAATCAAGAAGTACCTCAAGGCAAAATCGACCAACAAAATATAAATTCTACAAAGGGCACAGCAGACCCTAATATCGCGTCCAATTCTTCCTCCATAGAAGAAAAAGAAAGAACTAGTTCCAAAAGCAATTTGGAAAAGACGCTTTCTACCCCCTCAATAAATACCTTTAATCGCTCAGTGGTCGGTTTGGAATTATTGGACTTACTGGATTTACCGACAAGCATCTTGGATGCTACCGCTGAGCTTGATTTTCCGGAGCTTCCTTCACTAGCTGCTTATCCCGACCCGATTGGATCTACTAAAGGGAAACGGTTTTCTTTGGGAGTCCTTGCAGGAACGAGTTATAATACTTTTGGAGGTCCAGACGCATCTCCTTGGTCTACGCTTTGGGGGCTTACTTCTAGTTATCGCTTGAATAATTCTTTGCAGGTGCATTTAGATTTGACCCATCGCTATGCTTATGCCAGACAAGTCAAACATTTGCAATCTCAAGCAACTGAACTAGAAAATGGTATTAATTTAGAATGGGCTTATCGCCGATCAATTGATCGAATTGGAATTTTTGAAACTCCTATTTCTATTTCTTATCGTCCCAATACGCTTAACAAATTCCTTAGGGCTTTCCGTTTTCATGTAGGCCTACGTCCTACCTTTTTATTAGCACCAGAAACCACCGAAAGAGAAGTAATTCTATCCATTGGTAGTATTTCTTCGATCGCTCCTGATAACTGGACAACTCCTGCTAAAAAAGCTGGACTCAAAAAAGCAGACTTAGGACTTCTTTTAGGGTTCGATATTTTTATAAGAAAAAATTTATACCTCAATTTCAGTGCTAACTTAAACTTTAGAGACCTTACGGACGATTCCTTTTGGAATGTTGATCCGCAAATAAATAATAACACTGATTTCCAAATTTCTCTTCGGTGGACTCCTTTGAAGTTTTAGTCAGAAGAGGGAAAACATTTTATAAAACACAAAAATATAAGATTATGAAAATTTATTTCCTCCCCGCTTTCTGTCTTATTCTACTCTCCCTTTCGGCTTGTAAAAAGGCGGCTATGAATGATCCTTTTGTTCAAAAAGGAACGATGGGTTCAATATTGTGGCCAGTTCAAAATGGTATTCATCCAGAGGAAGATTTACGTGACGATTATCAAGTAACAACCAAATCCATTTCTGTTGATATAGGAAAAGTACAAATCCATTCTGGTATGTGGGAAACCCTACAAGACCTTATTGAGAATAGATATTATGACAAAGCAGAATTAACAGAAATTCGCTTAAGTAATTTAGTCTTGATACCTAGATCAATTCAAGAAAGTACTTGGACTACTTTTCTGAAGGATCTTAAATTTGTCTTTACACCAGACGATGGTAAAGCCCCTACTATTCTCGCCAACTTTTCACACTTTGGTCCAATAACTGCACAGACCAGTTTTGGTTTTAATATGAATATTATTGAACAAAATTTAGTGGATTTACTTTTTGAACAATCAGGTAGATTTTCTCTTGAATTTTCGTTTATAGATTTACCTGATGATAAAATTAGTTTGATTGAAACGCAGTTTCATTTTACCGGTAAATACCAACTCACCACTTACTAAACCCTTGAAACTTTTTAAGTAAAATTCTTCTTTTCTAAGCTTATAATTCTAAATTATCCTTAGCTCTATTTTCTTTTTCTAATAATTCCATTTCTTCTTAAAAACAAACCTATGAAAAAGTCATTGTTCTTTTTTAGCCTCCTCGCTATGCTCTTTTTTAACTCTTCTTGTAAGGAAGAATTGCCGATAAGTTCTACTGGGAGTAAATCCTTAAACTATAAATCTTCCTCTCCGCATAGTCTTTATGCACACCTTACTAGACCCGAGGATAAGCGTACTTTTATTCCTGTTGAAAATTTTGATCCTTATGAAGATGCCATTGCCGAACAAACCATTGAGCGACAAGAATCAGGTTTTCAGGAATTAATGATCGACAATATTCATTTCAAATCCGTCGGTCTTGATCTTTCTGGTACCGCAAAAGATCTTTTGGAATCTTGCGAATTGATTGCCTATCCATTTGGTGTTCCCTCTATGGACTATGTTTTGGCCACTTATGATCCTACCGCATCGAATTTTACAGATAATTTTCAGCTAGAAATTAATCCAGAAGAATTTACGCAAGTCCTAAAAGCAAATCGCTCTTTGGTTTATTACTTCCGATTGGAATTTAAAGAGGAACCTCCTATTCAGGATCCCTCTTTTATACAAGTTCGGTATAATATGAGCGTGAATTATGATTATACCATTCTACCCAATCCTGAGAAGTGAATCTATTAGCACCAATAAGAAAGGGCTTACCTTGCAGATAAGCCCTTTCTTAATATTCTCAGAAAACAGCGTAAAAATCAATTCCGCTGATCCACGCCCCAAGTCAATTTCTCTCGAATCGTCCGCAAAAAACTGCGGTCTCGCAATTGTACCAAACGTGTTTTAAAATCTGCTTTCCGCACCGCCAATTGGACTTCTGCAGTAATCGTCTCAAAACGAGAATCCAAAGTGCATAAAAAGTTTTCGGCTCGACCTTCTACCTCAAAAGAAATCACCGAATTATCAGAGATAACGATGGGGCGAACATTGAGGTTATGAGGTGCCACTGGCGTAATCACAAAATTACCGGAGTCTGGGAAAATAATCGGTCCACCACAGCTCAAGGAATATCCCGTCGAGCCAGTAGGCGTAGCAATAATAATTCCATCAGCCCAATAAGAACCAAGGTGGGCACCATTGATGTAGACATTGATCGTAATCATCGAAGAGGTATCTCGCTTGAGTAAAGTGAGATCATTGAGGGCAAAGTGTATATCTTCGAAAAGGGGAAAATTGGATTCCAAATGGAGTAGTGTTCGCTCATCAAAAGAATACATTCCTCGCTTAAGCAAACGAATGGCTTCCAGAATAAAATCGCGTTCGATACTGGCTAAGAATCCCAAGCGACCTAAGTTGATTCCCATAATCGGAACGTCTGAATCCCTAACTTCCGTCACCGCATGCAAAATCGTCCCATCTCCTCCTAGGGTAATCACAAAATCTATCTTCCTCATCTGGAAGTCAATATAACCTTCGAACTTACCAACTTGGCTTTTGAAGCTTATCTTTTCTTCTATTTCCTCTAGGTAAGGTGCATATACATAAGTGGTCACTCCTTCATCGTGAAGGATATCAAAAAGGCTTTGGATCGTTGCTAAATCCTTTTCCTTGAATTTTTTACTAAAAACGACTACTTGCATTAGAAGGTAAACTTATAATGTAAAAATAAACCATTTTCCCACAAATGATTAAAGCTATACTCGATTTGTACAACTTTATCTACATAAGCTACAATATCCAATCCGATTCCTCCGCCCCAAAGCCAGCTATTCGTCAGTGGATTTCCGGTATTGTAAAAAGGATCTCTGGCATAACCTACGTCATTATTGAGGGTTAGGTAAACTTGCAAAGGCATGATCCTAAATTGCTTGATCGGACTCGCTTTGCCCCAATTGATATTTCGATTAAATATTTCCCGACGTAGGCTTGTCTTGATATAAGTAAAATCCGTACCATCAATGACATAAAGTTCGTATCCACGCAAATAATCTGGTCGGGAACCCAAAGATCGGCTATTATAATAGGGTTGTTTTTTCTGGTATAAATAAAAAAGACCTTTCCAAATGAGTTCTGTACTCCATTTTTTTTGGGAACCAAAGGTGAAATATTTGGCGAAAGTAGTATTGAGGGTCATCCCGTCAATGCCATTAAAAATCCCAAAACCATCTTTCGAAAGGATGGATAAAAAATAAAATCCTTTTTTGGGATAATCACGTAAATCTCTTCGATCAATGGTAAAAGAATAGCGCAACGCAAAGAATCGTTGCTCGGTCGCTTGATGGAGAAAGAAATCAGGATTCAAAAGGACAATCGAATCGCTAGCTTGGTTGTCGTGGTATTCGAGATTGATGTTGTGATAGACAAATAATTTTGGTCGATAGGTGAGGCCAAATTTCAATCGGACATTACGCAGTTGTACTTGATCATTGCCAAAGAATAAAAATTTGTCCCCATCTGTTATATAATTGGTTTCTTTTTGCGTGGCATAAAAAAGATTGGTATCAAATCCTAAGGTTTGTTTTTTATTAAAATAGGGCAGGGTATAATCCAGTTCGTATTTTTGGGTATAGCCAAATTGAGTCGTCAGTTTTAGTTTATCTCTTCTACCCGTAAAATTATAATGCGTGAGCCACAAACCTAAATTGACTCGCTTAAGAGACTTATTTTGTTCTGTCCACCAAACGTTGAAATTGCGATCTGCCAGTTCAAAAATAGGCAAAGGGTAGAGGTACCATTGCTCCTGTAAGTCCACCGTAATCGTGATATGATTGTCATCTTTCCATTGACCAACATTCACTTTCACTAAGGTAAATAATGTGGTATTGAGAATGAGTGTTCGATTTTCTTCTAATCTACTGGGCAATGCTAGCAAGGAAATACGATCGCCTTCTTTTACATTCATCTCTCGGCGAATAGTTGCTTCTTTCGTTTTTTTATTGCCATTAAAGACAATACTATCCACTACGACAAAATCGTTTTGGGCAAGCAAGAAAAGTGGGAAGAGAAAAAAGACTATCCAAAGAAACCGCTGCATGCTAGCAAATTTGATACGTCTGCAAATTACGGATTATTTTGGAGGAAAAGAGGGTGGTATCTAAAGGGAAACTAGTAGACAAAAAATAGGCGGTTTCTTGAAGGAACCGCCTATTTTTAGAGTAGGAAAATATTTTTATTTTCTGCTATACATTTAGGTAAGACATCAAAGAATCAAAACGTTCTTTTAGGCCATCAAAATACTCAATCTCTTGGA
>CAYQRA010000060.1:6835-15470 GCA_964419315.1 uncultured Saprospiraceae bacterium
AGCCTTAATGGTATAATTGAAGCGCTCGAAAGTCGCTAGAATCGTTTGCAACTCTTGGCGATTAATCTTAATCGTGACATCAATCTTGGTAGAATCCAAGGAGGAAGTAATAAAGCTACTTAGGATCGCCGCATTTTCTCCTTCTACAATCCTAGAAATTTCTGCCAAAGAATAATCTTGCTTGCTCATCTCAAAAACAATGATACTTCCGGGCTCCGTAAAAGAACCTATTTGAGCAAAGAAGCGCAATAAATCTCCCTGCGTAATCAAACCCATATAATTATTTTCTGAATCGATCACTGGGATGACCGTCAGGCTATATTCGCTGAGTACCCGCAATACATCGTAAAGGTGGTCGCGTTCATTGACATAAGGTTTGGTCAGCGACAAAGGGTAAGATCCGACTGCCTCTTCTACATCGTTTTGTAGGATATCATCTTCTGAGATCAAACCCAACATTTGCTTATTATTGACAATAGGCAAATGTTTGACATAAAAGTCAGCCATGATGCTCAAAGCATCGTTTCCAGAATCAGAAGTACGAAGCGGAACAAACTCGTGTGAAAGTAGATTGGCAGCAATCATTTGTAGTGTAATTTTCTTGATATGGGAAAAGTGTAAAACCAAAGATTTATAAAGAATCTCCTGCTTCCCAAAATTAACAATAAGCCCATTATCTAATTCAAGCTTAATGCCAATGTTTTAATTGAATAACATTCCTTTTGAGAGATTTTTAAAAAATCATTCTTTTAACATGCGTACTTATCTAACGCATGAGTTTTTGTTTTTGTGCCAAAAATTCTTCTTGCGTTAATAAACCCTTATCTCGCAATTCTCCCAATTGTTTTAGTTGTTCTAATAAATCCGGTTTGTTGGTAATCAATTCTTCCTGGCCTTGCTGGTCTACCGCGCTTTGTTTTAGCGGCCAATTATATCCAGATTTGACAAAAGCTTCAAAATCATCCTGAATTCGGATATAGGCTAAAGCATCGTGTGTTTTTATTTTTTCAAAATCTACCAAACCATATTCTACCGCTTTCGCTAGGTGGTGAAAAGATTTCTCTTTTTCTTCCATCAAAGAATAAGCACAAGCCAAGTTGAAATGCACTGCTTTATCTCTTGAATCTACTTGCAATGCTTTTTGGAAATCTTCAATCGCTCCTTCATAATCATAGTCTTTAAACTTTTCAACACCAGATTTCTTAAATGGATTCTTCTTGGAGATAGCTGGTCGACTCGCTTTCTTAGGAGGTGCTTGTCTTCTACTTGGTTGTTGATTAGGTTCGCGGCGACGGTAATCCCGACTTCTGTCTCTTTGTTGATATCTACGATCTCTTCTGTCTCGATCTCTATTTCCACCTCCGCCTCCTGGCCCTCTTCGCTCATTATTCGCAAAGATACTTCGCATCACAAAGAAAATAATCAGAATAGGAACGATACCAATGCCCTTGGTCATCGGTACAATAATGGATGCAGCGATAAAGAAAAAAATGATCGTCCCTGGAGTTATGTTTTTCATGATACTTAAGGTAAAAAATGGAGCGAATTTTTAGGTTTTCGCTGCATGTTTCTTTTTATTTTTAGTAGAATTTATTTTAAAAGTTTCTTTTTCTCTGCGAGAAACTCCTCTTCGGTCAGCAGTTCTCTTTCTCTCAACTCCCCTAATTGTCGCAATTGTTCCAGCAAATCTGGATTAGCCGTAAGGAGACCTTCTTTCCTTTTTTCACTGGGTTTGAGGATTCGATAGCCATTTTTAGCAAATGCTTCAAAATCCGAACTTATGCGAATATACGCTAATGCGTCGTGGCTACGAATTTTTTCAAAATCTTTAAAACCATGTTCCACCGCTTTATTGAGGTGAAAAAAAGCTTGATCTCCTTGTTCCGTCAAAGAATAAGCGCAAGCTAGGTTGAAATGAAGCGGTACACTTTGTCCATCTGACTCTAGGGCCTTTACAAAATCATTTATCGCCCCATAATAATCAAAATTACGATATTTCTCTATACCACTACTCGTGAAAGGATTAGATTTTACTTTTTTCTCTGGTCTCGGTGCTTTTACCATTTCTTCCTCATCGTATACTTCTCTTTTTTCATCAAAATACTCCTTTCGCTCATTAATCGCTTCTTTATAGCTTCGGCGAACATTTCTATCGCGATCAAAATCGGTATCATAGACTCTCCGCCCTCTACCTTGTTCTGCTTGTGCCTTCCTGTATTTTCGGTTGTATTTAAAATCAAATTCTTCTTCCTCCATAAAAAGGAAACGGAAAAAATCGATGATGCCCAAAAAGAAGCCTAAACCAAAAAAAATATTTGAAAATATATAAAATACCCCTAAACCGCTTTGACGCAAGTAAAAACGGTGTACTCCAAGGTAGCCCAGAAATAGAGCCAATAATGCGGCTGTAGTCTTATCTTTCATAAAGCGCGTGCTGTTCTATTAAGTGCGATTCAATAAAGTGATTGGAGGAATAATGTTGATAGGAAAACCCCTATTATTTATTATAACGACAAAAGAACGACACTGTTTGCACAGATGGGATATTTTTAGACTAATGCGATATTTTACAAGTCAAAACTGTAAAATCATCAGGGTAGGTTTTATCTCCCATAAAGACTTCAATCTGTTTCATCAAACTGGTGTTGAAGGCTTCTGCTTTGAGGTGGCTATTTTTTTTGACAAAAATCTGGAGGATTTCTTCATCAAAATAAGCGCCTTTTTCATTTCGGATATCCGTTAATCCATCTGTAAAAGTCAGAATTGTAGAATCATGTGTCAAATGCAGTTCTCCTACTTCTACATCGGGTAATTCTGTGAAAGACCCGAGTATGGTACTTCCCTTAGTGAGCATCTCTATTTTATCATTCATCGCCAATACAGGAGGATTATGTCCAGCATTTACATAATGTAAGAGTCGACTCTCTGGGTCATATTCTGCTATAAAAAAGGTTAAAAACTTTTCACCTTGTGTGATGCGAAACAAACTTTGATTGAGATCTCTAACAAAGTGATCTAATTTGGAGCGCTTGAGAATTAGGCTATGGAAATTGGCTTGAAAATTAGCCATCAGCAAAGCAGCAGCGACTCCTTTACCCGAGATATCTGCAATACAAAAAGCAAACTTTCCATCTTTTAATTCGAGGTAGTCAAAATAATCACCACCTACTCCTAATTTGGGTTTGTAGATACTCGCCATTTCATAGGCTTGTCCGGGGGTAAGCGTATTTGGGATCAACATGCGTTGCATTTCGCTCGCCAATTCCATTTCTCTTTTCAATCCTTCCTGTTCCAGTTGACGTTTGAAAAGGCGTTTATTTTCTATCGCTACTGCAATAATATTGGTGATCGTAGTGATAAATTGCACCTTATTATACATGTCTTCATTCTCCGAAAAGCCGCCAATAAAAGTATAGGCAATAGCCGTTTCTTTGTGCAATACTGGTACGACAATATCAAATTGCTTAATCAGTGGATGATCTTTTTCTTCATCCAAGTTTTTTAGCCTTTGGTATTTAGCCAACTCTTCTGAAATATCTGCTTTTACTAAAGTTTCTTCCACACCAATATAAGAAGCACAAGTCCACTCTTCATTTTCTCGAACAAATAAGGCCATTTTTTTGACTCCCATCTCCCAACTCAAAAAAGAGTTGTACATATCGTATAAGCCTTTGGCCGATACATTATTATTGATGGCTTGGGTGATCGTCAGTAGTCTATTGATCTGCAATTGCTTGAGATTCAACTCCCGCTCCACCGTCTCCAGACTGGATAATTCTTTTCTTATGTTGGAAAATTCTGACATACTAATCTCTTTCTCTTTTAAATTAACCGCTACAAAATAAACTTTTTCCTGTCGTCTCTATCCGCTTTAGTTCGCTATCTCTTATAATAGTTTTGGTTCTTTGACAAATTGCCATCCATCCGCTATCGCACCTGACTCCTCGAAATCGCTCAGTTATTGACTTTTCTTACATCCAAAGCATCTCTCAATCCATTCCCTACCAAATTAAATGCTAAAACCAAAAGCATAATTGCCACGGCTGGCACTAGTGCAACTAGCGGTTTTCCACTGATAGCGTAGCCATAATTTTCATTGAGCATGGTTCCCCAAGAAGGTTGGGGGGGCTCAATACCAAAGCCCAAATAACTCAATCCTGCTTCTACCAAAATCGCTGTTGCAAAGTTTGCGGCAGCTACCACCATGACAGGTCCCATGACATTGGGTAAAATATGTTTCCAAATGATTCGCCAAGAATCAAAGCCCATGCTTTGAGCAGCTTCGATAAAGGCAATTTCTTTTAAACTCAATACTTGACCTCTCACAATCCGAGCCACTTCCACCCACATGGTCAATCCCACGGCAATAAATATATTTTCAACGCCTCGTCCCAAAGCCAAAACAATAGCAAAAACCAATAACAAGGTCGGTATGGACCACACCGTATTGATCAATAACATCAATAGATCATCTATTCTTCCTCCATAAAAACCAGCCACTGCTCCAATGATAATTCCGATCGTCAAAGAAATCAAAACAGCAATCAAACCGACCAATAAAGAAACACGAACTCCAAGTACTAAGCGGCTGTACAAACAACGACCAAAAACATCCGTCCCGAGGGGATAAGTTTTCTGATAGACTTGTTCTTTTTTTATGCTATTCTGTAAATCCGCAATCACCACTTTTTGTTGCTTTCCTGCTAGGTCTAAAAACTGGACTTCTCCATTTTGTAAATTCTCAGCATTTTTCAATGGATCTATTGGAAAAACAACGTCTACTAATGCAAAAGCTTCTTCGATTTTTTCTTTGGTTTCTTCTCCTTCGTACAAATCTACTACTATGGAATCTGCTCGAAAAAAATAATCATTAATCGGCAAAAGTCGATAAGGATTCGGTTTTCCGTACAACATGGTTTTCCACCAGCCTTGGTTTTCAAAGTGGGTGTTTTTTCTGATCGCAAGCATTTCCTTTTGAAAGCCCGGATTTTTTAATTGTACTTCTACCAATTGATCATTGGCATAGGTAGTTCTATCAATAGTGATCAAATAACCAAGTACCGCAGCTAGACTTGCAAAAGCGATGATTAGCAAACCAAAAACTGCTGGTTTGTTTTTTAAAAACCGATGCCAAGCTCTTTGATTTGGAGATATGTACTTTTTGGCCTCGGATTTTTTTCCCATCTTTTGATTTTATATTAAATGGTCTGTGGTTTATTTTCTTTGCTTGCTTGTCGCAAGGGAGCTTTTCGTTTATACAGCACTTTTAGGAGTCGCCCGTCCTATTATGGGATACCTACGTACTTTGCAAAGTACTAAGCTTAAAGATAGAAAAAGGGATAATAAAATTTATCCTTACATTTAAATTAACACTAATTTGTATTTTCCGCTTCACGTATTCTAACGTTTATCTCTTTTTTATGAAAATTCTCCTGATCGAACCCTTTTTAGAAGGTAGCCATCAAGCTTGGGCCGAAGGGTATCAACGGCATAGCGAACACGAAGTAAAAATACTTTCACTTCCCGGGCGACATTGGAAATGGCGAATGTATGGCGGAGCAGTTAGTTTGGCTAAAAAATTTCTGGAGATGGACTTTATGCCAGATCTGTTATTGGCAACGGATATGCTGGACTTTGCTACTTTTTTGGCGCTCAGTCGTAGCAAGAGTGGAGGAATCCCTACCGCTTTATATTTTCATGAAAATCAAATTACCTATCCTTGGTCACCGGATGATCCGGATATTGCTTTGCAACGCAATAATCAATATGGTTTTATCAATTATACCAGTGCCTTGGCTGCTGATCAAATTTTCTTCAATTCTACTTATCATCTTCAATCTTTTACGCAAACACTCGAACCTTTCTTAAAGCAGTTTCCCGATTTTAAAGAGTTGCAAAATATAGCGGCAATCCAAACAAAAAGTCGAGTTCTTCCTTTGGGATTGGATTTAAAAAAATTGGATCAATACCGTGTGGATAAAATAATGGATCATCCCCTTATTCTATGGAATCATCGTTGGGAATATGATAAGCATCCGGAGCTTTTTTTTCAAACTCTAATTCGCTTGGCCAAGGAAAACATGGATTTCAAAATTTTCGTTTTGGGCAGTCAATATCAAAAAAGTCCAGCGATTTTTGCAGCTGCTAAAATACAATTGGCGGATCGTATTTTACATTGGGGTTTTGTTGAAAACTTTGCAGATTATGCTCGTTGTCTATGGCAGTCAAATCTTTATCCTGTCACCAGCAATCAGGATTTTTTTGGTGGGAGTGTCGTAGAAGCTTTATACTGCGGAGCTAGTCCTTTGTTACCAGATCGCCTAGCCTATCCGGAGCATATTCCAAACGACCAAAAAGCCTCCTATTTTTATCAATCCCCAGAAGATTTTTACAATCAACTAAAAAGTAGGATTCAGGATTTTTATCAAAATCGTACATTTATTTTTGAGAATGACAAAATCCAAAATTTTGTAGCTCGCTATGATTGGAGTACCTTAGGGACTCAATATGATCAAATTTTTTCCATCTGAGTTGACTATCGCGCATGCAAAGTATTTCCTATAAAAAAAGAAAGGTAAGTTTTACCATTGAAGGTTCTGGCTTTCCTTTGGTTTTGATTCATGGTTTTTGTGAAGATTCCCGAGTATGGGATAATTTATCTCCGGAACTAGAAAAGTTTCAATTGATAAAAATAGATCTTCCTGGCTTTGGTTTTTCTGAAGTATTGGAAGATTTAAGCATCGAATATTTTGCCGATGTCATTAAAGCTGTTTTGGATCATTTGTCTATCCAAAAATGTATTTTAGTTGGGCACAGTATGGGAGGGTACAGTACTTTGGCTTTTGCCGAATTCTATCCAGACTATTTGCGTGGCTTTGGAATTTTCCATTCTCATCCTTTTGAAGATAGTGAAGAAGGAAAGGAAAAAAGACAAAAAAGCATCGATTTCATTTTAAAAAATGGAACGATTCACTATGTCAAACAATTGATTCCAAAACTTTTTCCTCCCAGTTTTATCAGTAGCAAAAGGTACTTGGTCGATCGCTTGGTTTTTAATGCGAGTAAATACAAAGAGCGAGGTATTTTAGGTGGTCTCATTGCCATGCGCAATCGCCCCGACCGCAGCCATGTACTCCGGAACGCAAAAGTCCCCGTACTTTTTATTCTAGGTAAAAAAGATGATCTCATTCCTTTTGAAAAACAGGTAGAACAATGTCATTTTCCAGATATTTCTACGGTACACCTTCTTGCAAATGTTGGTCATATGGGACCACTAGAAGCACCTAAAAAAACAGGAATTGCCATTCGGAAATTTTGTGATTTTTGTTTGGATTAAAATACGGTATTTGTTATAGGGTGTACGGTTTGCGGTATACGGTTTTTGAAAACTGCGAACCGTATACTGCAAACCGAATACCCCTCAACTAGTCTAAGAAGTATCGTTTTTTTAAATTGCTATCATGAATCTATTCCTCTATTTTCTCGCTATTCTTCCCGGACTCCTCATTAGCTTTTATGTGTTCTGGTTAGATCGGAAAAATCCAGAATCAAAAATTAGTTTGTTGATTTGTTTTGGCTTAGGAATGTTGGTGACGATTCCTGCTATGAAATTTGAGGAGATCGAATTGCTCTTGCAAAATGATCAGGGACAATTGTCTTTCGCAGCTTTGACTTTTTCCACTTTTGTATTGGTCGCCATCGGCGAAGAATTTTTTAAAACCCTCCCCCTTTTACTTTTTGCTTTTCCAAAAAAATATTTTGATGAACCCTTCGACGGAATTGTTTTCGCGGTAATGATTGCAATGGGTTTTGCAACGATCGAAAATATATTCTACGCTTATCGCTTTGGAATGAGTACCACCTTGGTAAGAGCTTTTACTGCTGTTCCGGCACATGGAGCCTTGGCCGTTGTGATGGGTTATTATGCTGGCTTAGCCAAATTTGATCCGGAGCAAAAATACAAACTCCTCGCTATTGGTTTTATCCAAGCGGTGTTGATCCATGGGTTTTATGACTTTTTTATTATCCAAGAATATAATGAAGATTTGATGGCTTTGGCTGCCTTGATCTTAACTTTAGCTATTTATTATGCCATTCAGTTGATTAGAAAAAGTAAAAATGTTTCACAAATAGCGCTCGCTATTGAGGAGGAAAATACTGTGGAAAGCGATGTGGATTTGGAAAAAGATTTTTAAAATATCCAATACTCATTAAGGAGTTTTCAATACTCAATTTTTCGCCCGCGCTTCTCTTAATAATATGGTTCTTGGACAAATAATCTTAAAAAACTAACTATTGGTTTCCTTCTTTGTTATTCACTTTTATACAAGACCAAACCTTTCAGATAAGAACCCTCTGGATGAAATAAACTCACTGGATGATCTGCAGGCTGAGAAATGCGGTGCATCACTCTGATTTTACAATTGGCTTCTATGGCTGCGGCTACCAAAGTATTGTAAAACAAACGATCATCAACGACCTGCGAACAAGAGAAAGTAAAAAGAATTCCTCCGGGAGCCAATCTTTTTAAAGCCATTATATTAAGGCGTTTATAACCTTGAACAGCATTGTGGCGTTTGGAAATATTTTTAGCGAAAGCTGGAGGATCTACCACCATTACTTCATAAGTTTCTCC
>CAYQRA010000061.1:0-15449 GCA_964419315.1 uncultured Saprospiraceae bacterium
TTAAATGAGGGAACCGCTATAGCGGACGGGCAGCCTTAATGTCAATGACTTGCAAGGAAATCATCTATCTATTTTTAAACAACTTCTATAGTAATGATTGATAAATCTATTTTATTAATCCTTCTACAGCTCAATTTTTTAACAAAAAAATATCTAAAGATGAAATTCAAAATTAATCTAACGCAATTGCGTTTGCCAATCCTCTTATCCTTTCTTCTACTAGCTTTTGCCTATTCGTGTAATGACCCTATTGAGGTGGAACAGCAGCCCATGGAGGATTTGTCAGAAGAAGCGGTCTTTGAAGCATTACAGCAGGAAGTAGCCAAGATTCAAAGAGAAAATAAATCGAGTGAGGTAGGCCATTTCAATGGAAAAACAGGAGCAGATCTTTTTAGAGAACAGGAACAAAGTAATAATAGCAGTTTCAGGTCATCGACTTGCTCAAACACTCCCGATTGTCCATTTCAAACTATAAACGATAATTACAACTTCGGGTCTTGTGTTATTTCCTATAGTTATGATAGGTATCTCTGTGGACCGGGAGATGCTGCCATCTTTAATTTTAAAATAACCGGAACTTCTCAGTATTGCCACTTCTACAAAATCCTCGTAACGGATAACTATAATGATGGAGATCTAATTGATTACCAAAAGTACTACAACTATTTCGCTGCCTTCATCCTTAGCAATATCGAAGACAACTTATTTGATTTTATGCCTGCAGGTGCGGGAGGGAATTCAACGGTAATATCCTACATTCCTAATCTCTGTTCCGTAGTCTGCCAAAGTAATGGTGCTCGGGAGGAATGTGGCGAGGAATGTTGCATCCGATATGTTTTCCATCAAGACTCTGATAACTCTAGGATTACTTTTGTGCAAAGCACTGGAGAATGTGGCGGAACGGTTGCCACTTGTAGTAATCCCCCTAATCAAACAGGAGATTGTCAAAATCACAATTGTACCTATCTCGATCTTTATAGATAGCAAGATAATATTCTGAATCTTTGTTTCAAGAGCGTGTTTGTTTAATTACGAACACGCTTTTTTGTAGATCTAGACCTAGCCACCATAGACCATCTGGAACTACGCTAACCAGGAGAAGCGACTGGGAGTAACTTTAGTATCCGGTTTGGGTGTAGGTTGTTATTCTTACTGTGTTTAAGTTGTTATTCTAAAGGGTTTCAATCATTGATAGTCGAATTCTATCTTCATTCAGGTGGGATTCAGTCATTTGGTTTTTTAGTCCATCTAGTATTCTAGATCTTGGCTGCATATTGTCAAGTAATGGAAACTATCGCGGGGGTTTTCAAGCCATTTTATAAAACCTCTTGCTTTATAATTTTTGGTTCTCTGATAAATCCCGTGTGTGAGTCAACCAAAAAGAGGAAAAAACGCTTCCTACGTTCGCTTTTTCATTCTTCTTTTTGATTGACCACGGGATTTATACAAGAACGATAATTTTTTAACACTAAAAATATTTAAAAATGAAATTCAAAGTAATTCTAACCCATTTTCGTTTACCTCTATTTTTTGCTTTGCTGGTATTGACACTTGCTTACTCTTGTAATGAGCCAATAGAAGTCCAAGAAGCGCCCAAAGAGGAGTTGTCTGAAGCAGCAGCTTTTGAAATTCTACAGCAAGAAGTAGCCAATATCCAAGAAGAGAATAAGTTGAATAAAGTAAGCCATATCAATGGAAAAACTGCCGCAGATTATTTTAAAGAGTGGGAGCGAAGTAATAATAATGATGATCGTTCAGTGATCTGTGAAAGCACTCCCCCTTGTCCTTTTGTCCCCATAAATCAAGTATATAATTGGGGATCTTGCGATCTTATTTATTCGTTTGATTTATACAATTGTGGGGGAGGTAGTTATGGCATCTATAATTTTGAGATAGGCAGTGTCTCCGGCAGTTGTTATCTCTACGACGTGCTGGTTACTGATAATTACAACGCAGGTGATTTGGATGATTACCAAATTTACTCTAATTATTTTGCCACCATTATCCTTAACTATTGGGAAGACTTATTATTTAGTACTGGTGGTCCAGGTGTGGGAGGAAATTCACAGGTTATCAGCTATATTCCAAATATCTGTTCTGCTATCTGCGAAAGTAATGGGGCAGAGGAAGAATGCGGCCAAGATTGTTGTGTCCGTTTTTCATTTTACAATCATGCCAGCGCAACGAAAACGGTAGATGTATTTAGTGCTGGGGAGTGTGGAGGAACGACTTACACCTGCAGCAATAATCAGACGAACCCATGTCGCAACTTCAATTGTCGATACTTAAATTTTTAAGCGGACAAAGCAGCATTAGTTATCCAACTAGGTCTATGATATTCTGATCCGAGTCTGATCTCGAAGCGTGTTTGCTGAACTGCAAACACGCTTCCTTTCTTACCAGTTATTGGGATTTTCCAAAACCTCGATCACCCGCGTTAGCATCTCCTCCGTAATATCCAAATGCAAAGTAAAACGAACCGTCTGGGGCCCAAAAGGCGAAGCGAGTATTCCAAAAGAATCGAGTTTTTCTAGAAAGGAAGCTGCCGTATAAGGAGCTAAAACATCGAAAATTAAAATATTGGTTTGGATCGGACGGATGTTTCCTATAAAGGGGCGCTTTTGTAAGACTGCTCCAAGTACTTTTGCTCGATCATTATCAATCTTCAGGCGATCAATATTATGATTGAGGGCATAAATACCGGCTGCCGCCAAAAATCCTGCTTGTCGCATTCCACCGCCCATCACCTTGCGAAAGCGCCTTGCCTCCGCAATAAAATCAGCCTTACCAATCAGCAGTGAACCGACTGGAGCCCCCAAACCCTTAGACAAACAAATAGAAATACTATCAAATAAAGCACCCACTTCTTGCGTACTTTCTCCGGTTTCCACCAAGGCATTAAACAAGCGAGCACCATCCAAATGGAGGCGAAGCCCTTTGGCTTTACAAAGTTCATGTATCGGTCGGATTTCATCGAGCGTATAAAAACTACCTCCTCCTTTATTACAAGTATTTTCCAAAACGACTAATTTACTCTTGGGCAACCAGTCGTAAAGCGGTTTGATCGCCGCTTCTACCTGCGCTGCGGTAATTTTACCATGCGCTCCCTGAATCAGATTGATCGCAACTCCCGCATTAAAGCTATAACCACCGGTTTCATATTGGTAAATATGAGAATATACATCACAAATGACTTCGTCGAGCGGAACCGTATGGGTTTTGATGGCAATTTGATTGGTCATTGTTCCACTTGGGCAAAATAGGGCGGCTTCCTTGCCAAAAAGGCTCGCTGCTTGCTCTTGGAGCTGATTCACGCTAGGATCTTCTTTAAAAACATCATCTCCAACTTTTGCTTGCATCATCGCTTCCAGCATCGCTGGACTGGGTTTGGTAACGGTGTCGCTAATTAAATTTATGGTCATTTATCGATGATTTAGAGGGTAGATTTAAAAGGCCTTTTAGCTTCTCGGTGTATTTGATACACTAAATATAGGGAAGTCTTTGTAAACAGGAACTATTTAGTTACTTTCACCCTCAAGAGTTGAGCAATTACTTAAATTATAAAGATATTATTCCAGCTTTTTTCCCTAACCAGAATCAAGTATGATGGCTAACTTGGATGGCTTTTTTAAAAGCGCTTTTACTGTTGATAATGTTATTTTTGGATTTGATGAAGAAGGTTTAAAAATCTTATTGATCAAAAGAGGAGAGGAACCTTTCCTAGATTCTTGGGGACTCCCAGGCTATTTCGTTTATCAAGATGAAAACTTGGATGCCGCTGCCAATCGAGTCTTAGAAGAATTGTCGGGCTTAAAAGATGTCTACCTAGAGCAGGTAAAAACATTTGGATCCGTTGATCGCCACCCAGCGGGGCGCGTTATTACGGTTGCCTATTACTCCTTAGTAAAGATTAGTGATTACGAGCTCAGTGCCTCCTCTTCTTCGATTGCTCGCAAAGCCAAATGGTTTTCTATTCCTAAAGTATCGGAGCTCCCCTTTGATCATTCGGAGATATTAGAAGCTTGTTTTAATCGCCTCAAGCGAAGGGTCCGGACTCGACCCGTTGGTTTTGAATTATTGCCTCCAAAATTCACCCTTACAGAACTACAGCACCTCTACGAATCAATTCTTGAGACGAAATTGGACAAAAGGAATTTTCGAAAGAAGATTTTAGCGATGAATTTATTGGTCAATCTCGAAGAAACTCAAGAAGGAGTGGCACACCGACCTGCTCGTTTGTATCAATTTGATCGAGTAAAATATGAAGACCTCTTTTCAAAAGGATTCAATTTTGAATTATAGAGGAGGGATGCAATATTCCCAAAAAAGCCAGCCTTGATTTTTTCAAGGCTGGCTTTTTTTTATTTAGCTGACTAAGGTAAGTGACGGAACAAAATAAATTGAGAATAATTACTTTGTGAACCTTCTTTCAGTCGGTTTCCGTCGAACAACTTACGATAAAGTCTAATAAACAACTTCTCTAAATACATTCAATCTCGATACCATCAGAAGAAAATAACTTAAGATTGATCTTCCCATTATATTGTGGGCAATAATCCTCTTCCACGATCTTTTTCAATTCGTCTACATTGTCATTTTTCAAATGGAAAATGAAATTGAGGTGTTTGGAATGAGCGACGTTCACTTTTGGAATAATCACTTCTCCATTATTTAACTGAAAATGGCCATAATTTCCATTGGGAAGTACCAGCCCCTCAAGAGATTGATTGAGCTCGGTAATAAGATCATCTACAGTTGCAATGTTATTATCTTCATAGCCAATATAACCCCAGATTGTTTGATTGGGTATTTTCTGAAGCGTAGATTTAGGCATTAAGATACCATTACCTTCTTCTATTTGCAGCTCATAAAAATCAGGTTGCACATAAAGTTTTCCTTTATTTTCAATCTGATTGACAATCGAAATATTAAAATCGTATGTTCCAGACTCTAAAGCATCAAAAGAAACCTGACCTTTCGCAGGCGCACTTCCTTCCAAACAATCCTCAGGAATAATCAACTCACTTACTGCGACCTCAATGGTATTATTGATGAAAATATTTTTGGATGATTCTAGACCATAATTAGCGCAGTCAAATTCTCGTAGGCTACTGATATTCAACCAGAAGCTAGTATTTTCTCCTGGAACTAATTTTTCGGTCAAACTCAATTCAAATTCATCTTCGATATCGAAAACAAAATTAGTGTCTTGAATACCCTCTTTTTTACAAGAAGTGAAACCAAGGATTAATAATCCACACCAAAAGGAAAAAAGGTTAATTTTTTTGCGCATCTTTTTTATTACAAATAAATACTGGAACATTAAAGTCTAGTATTTATGATTAGAGACTTTCAATCAATCATTGCTCATCACCAAAACGCTTAATTGTTTCAAATGCTGCTTAGAAAGAAGAGGATTGATGGATTAATCCTAAATTTAAGATATATCTTATCAAAGATAATTAATTTTGATCGACAAAAATAAGCCATTTGCCTTGCAAATGACTTATTAAACCTTACTCATTTGTTCTTTCATCCAATTCTATTGTCGATTCATCCATAGATTTTGAATAAGTCTCGATTATTAAAGTTATTCGTACAACCAATTAGAAAACCAATTGTCCTTGTGATAAACTGTTATGATTAAACTCCAAAACATTCGAAAATCCTACATTACTGGCAATCTAGAATTAGAAGTACTCAAAGGGATAGACCTCCATATTAAAGAGGGAGAGTTTGTTTCGATCATGGGGTCTTCCGGCTCCGGTAAATCTACCTTACTCAATATTCTTGGTTTATTAGATGAGCATAGTGTTGGAGATTATTATCTCAACAATACAGAGATTAAAAACCTTAGTCAAACTCAGGCAGCCACCTATCGCAATCAATTTATTGGTTTTGTCTTTCAATCTTTTAATCTACTCAACTTCAAATCTGCGGTTGAGAATGTCGCCCTTCCGCTCTATTACCAAAAAGTTCCTCGTAAAAAAAGACAAGAAATTGCCATGCAATACCTCGAAAGGGTAGGACTAAAAGATTGGGCCGATCACTTGCCCACTCAACTTTCTGGTGGACAACAACAAAGGGTTGCGATCGCAAGAGCTTTAATCTCTCAGCCCAAAGTCATCTTAGCGGATGAACCTACTGGCGCCTTAGATACCCAAACTTCTTATGAAGTCATGAATCTTTTTCAAAAAGTAAATGAAGAGGGAATAACGGTGGTGATCGTCACGCACGAAAATGATATCGCCAACAAAACCGAAAGGATTATTCGCTTAAAAGATGGACTAATTGAAAGAAATGAATCCATCTCTAATAACGTCAAAGTATAAGTATCAGCTTTCGCTAAAAGCGGAAAGAAAGCATTGTTAAGTACTCTTTACCATCACCCTTCAATCCAGCTCAGGAAATGTTTGATCTCGACAAATGGCAAGAAATATTTAGTTCGCTGGGACGACACAAGCTCCGGACTTTCCTTACCGCCTTCAGTGTATGGTGGGGAATATTTATGCTCGTAGTTTTACTAGGGGCAGGTACGGGTTTAGAGAATAGTGCAAAACATGATTTTGAAAATGATGCCATGAACGTACTTTGGATTTGGACCCAGCAAACTTCTGAGCCCTATAAAGGATTACCCGTCGGAAGATCTATCCAATTTACAAATAAAGATTTTGAAATCGTCAGTAAGCATGAGGAAGTCGCACATGGAAGTGTGCAAAACCGCATCTGGGGAGAGTTTTTTATTTCCTATAAAAATAAAAGTCTTTCCTATGGAGTACAAGCAGTAAGACCCGGACACGCAGTTATCGAAAAACCGCTAATGACTCACGGAAGGTTTTTGAATGATAAAGACTTGGAGGCTTATCGAAAAGTTTGTGTCATTGGCGAACCAGTGAGGAATGGTTTCTTTGGCGAGGAGGAAGCACTTGGTAAATACCTCAATATAAAAGGAGTCAAATATCAAGTAGTTGGCGTTTTTGAAGAAGAACGACTAAGTGAGATGGAAAGAATATACGTACCAAGTAGTACGGTTCAAAGAATCGAAGGTACCGATAGGGTACAAACAATGGTTATCGAAATGGGAGATGCTACCTTGGAAGAATCGCTAGCACTGGAAGAAAAAATCCGTCAGGAGATGGCCGTTCAGCATAAGTTTTCACCAAAAGATAAATCCGCCATTGGTTTTTATAATCGAACAGAAGATTTTCAAGACATTAGCTCGGTGATGATTTTGATCAGAACTTTTATTTGGTTTGTTGGCATTGGCAGTATTATCGCGGGAGTAATTGGCGTTAGCAATATCATGCTCATTATCGTCAAAGAACGCACCAAAGAAATTGGGGTTAGAAAAGCACTTGGAGCAACGCCTCGATCCATCGTTTCCATGATCGTACAAGAATCCGTTTTCCTCACCAGTGTAGCCGGCTATATTGGTTTAGCCTCTGGTCTTTTGCTGGTCTATGGTATCAATAGTTTTATGGTGGCCAATGAAATAGAAGCGGAATTTTTTAGAGATCCAACGGTAGATATTAGTGCTGTACTGATCGCTCTATTTATTTTGATTCTCAGTGGAGTAGTGGCGGGTTTGATTCCTGCTTTGCAAGCGGTAAAGATTAATCCAGTCGTAGCGATGAAAAGCTGACTAATATTGAAGCCTAGTTCTCTGACAAATCCCTAGTTAAAAACCCTAATGAAAATATATGTTTGATTTCGACAAATGGCAAGAGATATTCAACACGATCAAAAAGCATAAGTTGAGAACCTTCCTTACGGCCTTGGGTGTTTTTTGGGGAGTCTTTATGTTGGTTACTTTGATGGGCGCTGGACAGGGTTTGGAAAATGGAGTTACTGGATTGTTTGGTGGGCATGCTACCAATAGTATGTATGCTGGAGGAAGCAAAACGTCCAAACCCTATAAAGGACGAAAACCGGGACGATGGATTCAATTGACGGTGGCGGATATGGAGGCGATCGAATCGCGCTTTGAGGATAAAATCGAATACCTCTCTCCACGGATGTGGATGCCTAGTGGCGAGGTCACTCGCGGCGACCGTAAGGGGGCTTTTGACGCCAGAGGCGATACGCCCAATCTTATCCGGATCGATGCTTTTAATATCACTGCTGGTCGATTTTTAAATCAACTGGATATGGATCGGAGAAGAAAAGTAGCGGTGATTGGACAGCGCGTTCTGGAAGTTTTATTTGCCGAGGAAGAAGACCCCCTAGGACAATCCATTGAAATTAAAGGTTCGAAGTACCAAGTCGTCGGAGTTGTCAAATCGGATAGTAGAGGTGGTAATGGTAAGGAGGATAATGAAACGATTTTTATCCCGCTAACTACCGCACAACAAATCATGAATCAGCCTCAAAATATTGGTTGGTTTGTCTGTTCTATGTACGAAGATGTAATGGTATCGGAAGTGGAAGATGATCTAGTGGCCTTGCTAAAAGAAAGACACGCCATTGCGCCCGATGATCCCAAAGGCATTTGGTCGGATAATGTAGAGGAGCAATTTAGAGAAATCAATGGATTGTTTTTTGGAATCAAATTTTTGGTTTGGTTTGTTGGGATTGGAAGTCTTTTGGCAGGAGTGATTGGGGTAGGAAATATCATGCTCATCGTCGTAAAAGAACGCACCAAAGAAATTGGAATTCGAAAAGCATTAGGTGCTACGCCTACCTCTATTATCAGTATGGTTTTAATGGAATCGGTATTTGTAACCACGCTGGCTGGGTACTTCGGTTTGGCAGCGGGTACAGGAGTTGTTTATTTGATGAACCTAGCGACAGGAGAGGGAGGAGGACAGTTTTATGCCAACCCAGAAGTAGATCTCAGAGTTGGAGTTACTGCTCTGATTATTCTGATTATTTCTGGAGCGATTACCGGCCTAATTCCTGCGATGCAAGCCGCCAATATCAATCCAGTGGAGGCACTAAAAGATGAATAAGAAAATCAAAACAATATTTTCCTAAAGGTCTTCACTCCATCTGTCGCGCGGCTTGGAGTTGTAGTCCGAGTACAAGAAAAAATTAACTCGAAAAATCAATTTAAAAAATCATGAATAAAGGTTGTGTTATTAGCCTCGTCCTTGTTTTATTATTGCTAACAGCTGGACTAGGAGCTTACTTTATGTCTGGCTCAGAAGATGGAAATGAAAATGTAGAAACGACCAAAGCTACCATTGGTGATATTGCCCAAAAAGCAGTGGCCACTGGCGCCGTAAAACCACGTAAAGAAGTCATCATCAAACCGCAAGTAAGTGGAGTGGTAGAAAAACTATTTGTCGAGCCGGGAGGCTTTATTAAAAAAGGAGAAAAACTGGCTCGGATAAAATTAGTGCCTAGTCAAATCAATATCAATAATGCCCAATCTGGGGTAGAATTGGCTCGCATTCGCTTCAAACAATCTGAGCGAGAGCTAGAACGTCAGAAAAGCGTTTTCTCTAAAAAACTAGATGTAGAAAGTGCCAAAGTAGCTTTCGAAAATGCCCAACGAGAAGAGAAACGTCAAAAACAATTATTTAGCGAAGGAATCATTTCCCAAATCGAATACAATGACTTTAAAGTAGACCTAGAGTTACAAAAAGCCGCTCTGGAAAATGCAAAGATTTTATCGACCAATAATCTAAAGCAATTCGAAAGCGAAGTAGACATCCGTCGCCAAGAATTGGAATTTGCGATTAGCAATTTACAATTATTGAAAAAAGGAGCCACCAATAATTCTAAACAAGTCTCCAACTTGGTCGTTTCTACCGTAGATGGAATGGTTCTCGAAGTACCCGTAGAAGAAGGCTACTCCGTTATCGAAAGAAATAATTTTAATGAAGGAACGACCATCGCCAGTGTAGCAGATATGAACTCTTTGATTTTCGAAGGGATGGTAGATGAATCAGATGTTGGAAAACTCAAGGAAGGACTTGGTTTAGAAATGACTGTTGGAGCGGTAGAAGATGCTAAGTTTACCGCGACTTTAGAATACATTTCTCCCAAAGGGGTGGAAGAAGAAGGAACGGTAAAATTTGAAATACGTGCTGCTATTGATCAAAATCCAGACGTCTTTTTACGCGCCGGCTACAGCGCCAGCGCTGATATTATTCTCGATCGTCGAAAGCAAGTCTTAACCATTAACGAACGAGATCTGATTTCCAAAAAAGATTCCAACTACGTAGAAGTAAAAGTAGGGGAGGACCAATTTGAAAAGCGATTGGTAGAAATTGGATTGGCCGATGGCATCTTGGTAGAGATAAAATCTGGTTTGGATACTATGACGGAAATTAAGGTGATCACCATCGCAGAATAATAAGGCTCCTGCTATCTTTATCTGGCGCCCAAGTCCAAACTGGGCGCCAGATACCTAAAGTAAACAACATGAACTTCCTTCGCCAAAGCGCACCAAGTATTGTTTTCGGCTTAGCGATTCTCGGCGCAGTGCAGTTTTTATTACTCACCAGCGTCGCCATGTATATTTATCCTGGCGGAACCATTCATGCTCCGCATTTAGAATCCTATTCTTTTCTCTACAATTATTTTAGTGACCTGGGCCGCACCCGCACCTTCGATGGCCAAAGCAATCTCTATTGCCATCTCTTATTCAAGTGGTCACTCAGTATCGCGGGATTTTGCATTATGCTATTTTTCAGCTTTCTTCCGATCCTTTTTTATCGGCAGAGAGGTTTTGTTTTGAGTATTTTAGCGGCCCTACTCGGCGTTTATGCTGGCTGGTGCTATATCAAGATTGGATGGATTCCTTGGGATCTCCATTATCGTGGACATGTAGCCTATGTGAAAAATGGATTCCTTGCTTTTCTAGCCATGAGTATCTTTTACACCCTAGCGATTTTTGTAAGTCGGCATTATCCCAAACGCTATGCCTATGTATTCCTACTCTTCTGTTTGATTTTGGGAGTACAAGTCGTCATCATGCTTTTTGGTCCGAGGGCCTATCGCTCCAATGATGCTTTATTTTTACAGGCAGTGGCCCAAAAAGTGGTGGTCTATGCGGAAATTTTCTGTCTGCTTTGGCAAGCCTATGGAGCGAGGCAGGTGTATCGGCAGTTGCGTTTTTCGGAGTAAACAGTCTGGAAAAAGGAGTCTGAAGAAGGAGGTGACCAAAGTCATTTTATTTTTTAACAGCACCAAATAAAAATCCTAGGTGCATGGGATAGGGGTAAGCCCCCATTATGGTGTCTAGTATTTAGGAGTGCTTAATCAGACCCTAGATATGAGCGACTCCGTCGCGGAGATATACTTTATTTGTTTCCGCTTCTATCACGGTTAATTTTTAAGTTTCATACACAATGCTGTGTCAGAGTTTCTGCGGAACTCTGACATTTTTTTTAGAAATAGACCTATTAGAGTAGACTTTTCAACAAAATTAAGCCCCAAAACCCCTTTCTGCCTTGCCTTATCCAGAAATCCGAATCCTTAAGTCCTAGATGAGTGGAACATTTTTGCTAGAAAAGGGTTAATATTAAAGCAAATCCTTAGACTAAATCCTATTTCCCCCCTCCTAAAAGCGTATATTTGCAGCCGATATGAAAAACTTAAGAAACTTTTGTGTTATTGCCCATATTGATCATGGGAAAAGTACCTTGTCAGATCGTTTATTGGAGTATACCAAAACGATCTCCGAGAGAAACATGCAGGCGCAAGCCTTGGATGATATGGATATTGAGCGAGAACGTGGTATTACCATCAAAAGTCACGCTATCCAGATGTATTATAACCACACCGATGGTGAAAAATATACCTTCAATCTGATTGATACTCCGGGACACGTGGATTTCTCTTATGAAGTATCTCGCTCTATTGCCGCTTGTGAAGGCGCTTTATTGATCGTCGATGCCACACAGGGAATTCAAGCGCAGACCATCTCCAATCTATATTTAGCGATCGAGCATGATCTCGAAATTATTCCGATTCTTAACAAAATCGACATGGATAGTGCGATGATTGACGAGGTTTCGGATCAGATCATTGATTTGATTGGTTGCGATGTAGAGGATATCCTAAAAGCCAGTGGAAAGACTGGAGAAGGCATTCAAGGGATTATGGATGCGATTGTTGATCGTATTCCTGGCCCTTCTGGTGATCCCAAAGCTCCGCTACAAGCACTGGTATTTGATTCTGTATTTAATCCTTTTCGAGGAGTCATTGCCTATTTCCGCATTTTCAATGGATCTATTAATAAAGGAGATAAAATACGTTTTGTCAATACGGGCAATGAATACAGTGCGGATGAAATTGGCATCCTCCAGTTGGAGCAAGTTCCCCAAAAGCAATTGAGTGCTGGAAATGTAGGATATATTATTACGGGGATCAAAGTGTCTAAAGAAATTAAAGTTGGAGATACCGTGACGCTTACCGAACGACCTTGTGAGGAAGCGATCAAAGGTTTTGAGGATGTAAAACCAATGGTTTTTGCAGGGGTCTTTCCCATCGAGAATGAAGATTTTGAAGATCTCAGAGATAGTTTGGAAAAGCTTCAACTCAATGACGCTTCTTTGACTTTCGAACCGGAAAGCTCTGCCGCTTTGGGTTTTGGTTTCCGTTGTGGATTCTTGGGGATGTTGCACCTCGAAATTATTCAGGAACGTTTATCGCGAGAATTCAATCAGGAAGTGATCACGACCATTCCTAACGTAACCTATTTTGCCAAAAATAAAAAATCAGGGAGTACCAAGTTTTTGGTTAAAACACCAAACGATCTTCCCGAAGCAGTGATTCTCGATTTTGTGGAAGAGCCTTATATCGAAGCGCAGATCATTACCAAGCCAGAGTTTATTGGTCCGATTATGAAGTTGTGTATGGATAAGCGTGGAGTACTGACGAAGCAACATTATCTGACGGAGACGCGGATTGAGTTGACTTTTGAGATGCCTTTGGCAGAGATTGTTTTTGATTTTTACGATCGCTTGAAATCTATTTCTAGAGGCTACGCTTCTTTTGATTATATGCCCATTGATTTCCGACAATCGGATCTGGTCAAATTAGATATTAGATTGAATGGTGATCCTGTGGATGCCCTCTCTGCATTGGTACACCGAGATAAAGCACAAGCTTTTGGGCGACGAATTTGCCAACGACTCAAAGATTTATTGCCACGTCAACAATTCCAAATTGCCATTCAGGCAGCTATCGGAGCTAAGGTAGTGGCAAGAGAAACGATTTCTGCTTTGCGAAAAGATGTTACCGCCAAATGTTATGGTGGAGATATTACGCGGAAGCGAAAGCTTTTGGAAAAACAGAAAAAAGGGAAAAAGAAAATGCGCCAAATTGGGAATGTAGAAGTTCCACAAAAAGCATTTTTAGAAGTGCTGAAATTGAACGATTAAATAAGTAAAGAGTTTAGCGCTTCATAAATATTTAAAAAAGCTCGGAATGTCTACATTTCCGGGCTTTTTTTATGGAAAAAATGGACGCTCAAGTAGGGAAAATACGGCTGAAAAGGATTTAAACATGTTTTATCTTTTGTCCGAGAGAAACCACCATTTTATATCTTGTGGAAATGCAATAAGGCAAAATATTTTTTCAAAAAAAGTTCAAATAACCTTTTTATAAAAATAATCTTTTATATATTTGCCGTCCGAAAAATGTTATTGTCATTACTTCTCGTTAGTCTTGTTTCATAAAAAAATATAACTCTTCAGATCTTTAGATGGATTGGTCACCAAAGCTAATTGATGAACAAACGTCTGTGATACATTGTGGTCTGAAGAATTTCTCTGCCTTTACTAAAAATAAAATTTACTCCAATTCAAATTTTTAAAAGAAGCTCAATAAGTCTCGAACCTACCGGAGTGTATTTTTAAAAACTAGAAAAGGAAGTACTACTTTTTGCTATTGCCATCTGGTAAGGCCTAGCATTTCTATGTATAAAATCTATCTATTAATAAACAAAGAGTCTTAATAAATCTATCAAAATCTTCAACGATTAAGACTCCTGTTAAACCATTGATTTATGAATACTTTTAATTCCCGTATTTTTTATTTACTGTTATTTTTTTCCATTCTGGGTACCACAAGTTATGCTCAGAAAATATCTACCAGCCAATTAAATGGCAGTCCTAGTTATTTTAAGTTTGATACCAAGCAACAACCTGGAGTCCAAGCAGCCAAAAGCTTTCTCCAAAAAGAATTGACTTTAAGCAACGAAGATGAGTTGCGTTTTTACAAAGAAGAAGTCGATCAATTGGGTTTTACCCACCAAAAATTTCAACAATATTACCGTGGAATCAAAGTGGAAAATGGTATTTATACCATTCACGCTAAAGACGGAAAAGTAGCCATCATGAATGGCGAGTTCCTAAAATTTAAAAAATTAAGCACCAAGCCCGGTTTATCAGAAACGGCTGCTTTAAGCAAAGCACTTGGCCATATTGGTGCAGACAAATACATGTGGGAAACAGCAGCTAACGAAAGCTTTGCCCGACAGACGGAAGAAGCAGGAACCTTTAAACCTAAGGGAGAATTGGTCATTATTGAAAATTATTACGCCGCTGATAAAGCAGAACGTTACCGTCCGGTTTTGGCTTGGAAATTTAATATCTATGCCGAAAAGCCACTAAGCCGTGATTACGTTTATGTAGAAGCTCAAACTGGGGAAATTGCCTACATTGATCCAATCATCAAAAAATGTTTTGCCTTGGATAAAGAGCATACTTGCTCCGCAGATCACCAGCATGAAGCCATCGAAGCGGGCAAAAATGAACTAGAAAAAATGCTAGTTGCAGGTACTGCTGCTACTCGGTATAGCGGAAGCAGAACCATCGAAGCTACTACAACTAGTGGTGGATATCGCCTACGCGAAAACACCAGAGGGGGTGGAATCAATACCTACGATCTCAATACCAGTACGAATTATAATAATGCCGTTGACTTTGTAGACAATAATAATAATTGGACCGCAGGCGAATGGAATAATGCCCAAAAGGACAATGCCGCTTTGGATGCGCATTGGGGATCAGAAATGACTTATGATTACTGGCTCAGTACTCATAATCGCGATAGCTGGAATGGTAGTGGTGCGGCGATCAATAGCTATGTTCACTATAATTCCAATTATAATAATGCTTTCTGGAATGGTTCTGTCATGACTTACGGAGATGGAAGTGGTGCTGGTGGCTTCGATGCCCTAACTAGCCTCGACGTTGCCGCTCACGAAATTGGACACGCTGTTTGTGAAACAACTGCCAACCTAGCTTACCAAAGAGAATCAGGAGCTTTGAATGAAGGCTTTAGTGATATCTGGGGCGCAGCGGTGGAAGCTTTTGCGGCACCGAATAAAGATATTTGGCTCATTGGAGAAGATATCGAAATGCGTTCTGGTCACGTGGCTTTGCGTTCTATGAGCAATCCTAACGAAGAAGGACAACCCGATACTTATGGCGGAACCTACTGGCAAAATCCAAACTGTGGTACCCCAACGCAGTCCAATGATTACTGCGGCG
>CAYQRA010000062.1:0-15413 GCA_964419315.1 uncultured Saprospiraceae bacterium
CAAAATTTCCGTGAGTACGGGTAGCAAATAACCAATCTCATAATACAAGACATGTTCACTCTTAATATGGCCAATCAAACGACCGATCAAAAAGCGATTTTCTGCTTCACTCAGATTATCAAGTGCCGAAGAACTCAGGATCAAAATCGGACGATCAATTCCCGTCACAAGTCCCTGAAATTGATCGCTGTGTTCGATATAAATATCTGGAGTTTGGGGTAGAAAAAGCGTCTCGCAAGACTCCTCTACCATTGCATAGACTTCGGGCAAACTACTGGGCGTCACTTTGAGATTACTCCCCGTGCATTGGATATTAAATTGGCGTTCGATCCCAAACTCATAAAACTTCTTGACCAAGGTATCCACTCCCTTCGTTTGTTGCAAAGTATCCAAGGCTTTGGAGTCCAATGGGTGTTCGTATTCTCGCGGATCTAACTTTTCAATTTTTACCATTCTTCTAATTGTTTTTGTCCATCCGCTACTTGATAAGCATCATAGGCGGCGTAGATTGCCAAACCCAACCAAACTATGCCACCAGTGATAGCTCCGACTACTATTGCACCTACCAATAGCATTCCTCCTTTTTTCATATCTCCATTATAAAATTGACCTAATCCAACGATCAATAGAGAAAGACCACAAGCGACGATGGGCGTTTTTCCTTCGGCATATCCGGTCAGATCGGTACTGGTCCGATGTTGAGGAGTTTGTCGTCTCCGTTCTGGTGCTTGACGTCTTCGACGTCGCCCTGTTTCAACTGTTAATCTTGCGCCGCAGTTAATGCAAAATTTAGAACCATCTGGATTTTCAGTATTACATTCGTTACATTTAATCATAGGTTTAGTATTGAGTTGAACTTATAAACTTAAATTTGAAATTTTGGGGAGTCCGCCGTTTGCCGGAAAGAAGATTCTTACATGTCCGGGTAGCGCACCAATGTCTTTTTTTCTGGAAATTTCATACATCACTTCTTCTCCCAATTCCTTTTGATCACGTGTTCCCATACTCTTTCGTCCAGTCTTTTTCACCCCTTCCAAATGAATGGGATATTGATAGCGAGCAGCATTTTCGTAGGCTCTTAAAAATTTATATTTTAGAAAATTTTTCTCCAATTCTTGAAACTTCACTAGGCTTTTATGGACAATAGAAATGGCCATTTGAGCACAAGTGTTTTGGTCTAAGGTTTGAAAGAGCGAGAAGAGATTATTGATCAATTGTTCGGCAGCTTGATCCTGCAGAGTATCTGAATTAAGATTGGAAGTAGAGGGAGTAGCAGAGGCTTCCTTTTCTGATTTTTTGTGGACTTCTTTTTGCTTTCTCGCAGCCGTCAACTGTTGCGTAGCATTCAATAGATCATTGGCAATTTTTTGCAAACCCATCGCGATATTCTGGTAGGCCAAATCAGCACTTTCCCAGTGACTACTGCGCACCGGATGCCCTCCTTTTGGCAATGGGCTCAAACTTCCCATCACATCCAATTCCCACATACAATGGCGCAAGATGACCGGAATAATTTTCACCTCTCCTTCTTCTTGTCTTTTATAAGCTTTGCGCAATTCTTCTTCATAGCGACTATAGCAATCTGGTGCTAAAAAGCTAGAACTGACTAATAATAAAATAATATGAGACTTAGCGAGGTACTCGCTGATCACTTCTTTTTTTTCTGCTCCAGCCACCACTTGGCCTTCGTGCCACACATCAATATAGCCATGACGGTGTAGCAGACTCAAGTGACTTTCCAACTCACTTTTCAAGTCTTCATCTTCGGCAGCATAGAGAATAAATACATTGATATTATCGGGGCGATCTATCATTTGTTCTTTTGGTTTCTTATGCAAAATAGAAATTTTGTTGCATAAAGTATAACAATTGATCAGGAAGTGTTTTTTGCAAGTATAAAGCTTTTGTTTTTTTATTCTTTTTACCGATTAGCACTCCCCTATCTTCTCTTTTTTCTCCACTAAAACACAAATCTTTAGCCAAATAATTATCTTTGCAGAAAAAAGATGAAGCGTCCCTATCTACTGCTGTTTTTATTTCTATTTACAAGTATTTTTCTGAATGCCCAACTGACCATTCAGTTGACCAAAATCCCTAGCAATACTCCGCTAGGAGATTCTATTTTTCTCGTTGGCAATATGAATAATTGGAACGCTGGAGATCCCAATTATCAACTACTTAAAAATAGCGATAACCTTTATGCCATTACCATTAATCCCAGTATTGGAGAATTGAAATTCAAGTTTACGCGCGGAGATTGGTCTCGGGTAGAAGGAGATGAAAATGGAGGTTTTAGACCAGATCGGATTTTCAATTATGATGGCACTCCAACGACGATCAATCTCAGTATTCTTAGTTGGGAAGGACAAAGCAATGGCAACTCTACTGCTGCGGCCAATGTCTCCATCTTAGATAATAATTTCCTGATTCCGCAGCTCAATCGCAATAGAAGAATCTGGCTCTACCTTCCTCCCGACTATAGTACATCCAATAAAAAATATCCTGTTCTTTACATGCACGATGGACAAAATCTTTTTGACGACGCGACTAGCTTTTCTGGAGAATGGAAAGTTGATGAAAGTCTCAATGAATTATTTGCACAAGGCGATTATGGCGTCATTGTAGTCGGCATTGATAATGGTGGCGCCAATCGAGCGGATGAGTATTTGCCTTGGTCGCATCCCAATTATGGAGGGGGAAATGGCGGCGCTTATATCGACTTTATTGCGGAGACTTTAAAACCTTACATTGATCAAAATTACCGGACCTATACGGAGCAAGAATACACGGGAATTATGGGTAGTTCTTTGGGGGGATTAATTTCTTGTTATGCTGCTATAGAACATCAGGAAGTCTTTGGAAAAGCGGGGTGTTTTTCTTCTTCTTTTTGGTTGTATGAAGATCCTTACCTCCATGTAAAAAACACAGGTAAAAAAGAAAACCTCAAGGTCTATTTTATCGCAGGGCAAAAAGAAGATGACAACATTGACGTGCCCGCAGATATGTACCGCATGCAGCAGACTTTCTATGATGCTGGTTTTTCCAATAGTGAAATCCAAGCCACCGATCATGTAGATGGAACGCATAGCGAGTGGTATTGGGCCAGAGAATTTTCCGCAGCTTATCAATGGCTTTTTGGCGATCTTATCTTAGCCAATCCTCCTGAAGACTTAAGGGTCAATTATCAATTTAACATCTATCCTAATCCGGGCAGTGATTTCTTAATCATCGAAAAAGAAAATGATTTTTCTGGGTTGACTTTTGAGTTGTACGACTTACAGGGAAAATTAATTTTACAAAAAGCCATCGCTAATCGAAGCAATAAAATTGCCTTACCAGAATTGCCGTCGGCGACTTATTTGATCAATATTTTGGATCGTGGAAAAATGATTTTTTCTGAGCAATGGATGATGAGATGACGAGACAATAAGGTAATTCAGTTGTCCGTTATTATTCTATTCTTTTATTTCAAAATATTTTCTATGAAAAAATTTAAGCTAGATCAACTTGCTAAGTCTCATCAATTACTGCTCTCTAATCAACACCTAAACTCCATTAAAGGTGGAAATTCTGACGCCATCACTTCACCCACTCAAATAACTAGTTCGAATGGTGGTGGCTAGTCTCTTTTATTGATTATTAAAAGCTAAAAAAATAAAGTCTACTGGTTTAGATAAAGTAGCAAACGAATGAAAGCTACTGACCTCTTAGAGATTTTGTCAGTAGCTTTATTCTTTTATAAACTTATCTTATAGTAGTATGAAATCACCTGCCAACACATGGAAAACAATTCATTGCTACAAAATAGCATTTCTCTTAAATGAAAAATAACCTAACATCATAAAAAACAAATTTGCCAAGATCAAGGGTAGGAATACGAATACACTATTACTTCTTTGATCGGTGTAATATTCCAACTTGTAATCACTCCAATTTTCAGACTTAATAGGGTTTTCTTCAAATATTTTTGGATAAAAAGAGAGCCTTAGTTTTTCATGGTGGGATTCTAAAGCTTCCATATAGTTGAGATAATTTGTCATACCTGTTTTGCCGATCTCATTCATGCCAATTTGAGTATGTATGCTAGGGACAAAGTAGCCTATAAATTGAGTCATTTCATTTCTCTTATGAAGCTTCTCTTTCATCGTTTGTCTAGCTTCTAAAGATTCATCATCGCCCATCTGTTGCATGGCGTAGTACCAAAACCAACCAAAACTTGCATCCTCAGGATGATTATACTGCTCGTACTGAGGGTAGCGTTGTTTAAATTTTTCTATCGTAGGTTTTTTGGGCTGATCCCATTTAGTATGATACCCATCTCTACTATCAATAGTTGTCTCATAGGCTTCTGGTATAGGATATATATTAGAAACTGCACTGTTAGTAATTGCAGGCAATACAGTGGTCAGTAACAGCCAAGAGGATAAGAGAATAATCGCATTTTGTTTTGAAGATCTTCTTAGGCTTATTATCCAGTAGGACAAGGAAAACCAAAAACAAATATATAAACAAGACAAACTTGCAAAGCTCAATAAAGAAGAATCTATTGGTAGATGCAAATAGAGAATTGCGATAGTCAGCAATAAGAATAACGCTAAGACGATAAAACAAAATCGAAGAAGAAGTTTTAACAAAACAACCCCTTTGGGATTTGCGCTTTGTACTGATAATAAGGCCCACCTACCACTTTCTTTTTCATCAGACCAGAGGTCAAAACATAAGGCAATAATAATTAGAGGGAACAAATAAATCAAAACAAAACTCAAATCCAGATTGCCAAGTAGCTGAAAGAAAGGGTTCAGGAATTCAGAAGTATTTTTTTGTTCTTCCAAATTTCTAATATTAATTAATTGAGCCGCTTGCCTCATGTCTCTTTGTCCAAAGGATAGACCTGCTATCAATGATCTATCATTGGCAAAACCAAACTTAATATAGTAAAGCAAAAGTCCGATATGACCATCGATGTACTCGACATGTCTTTCGATATGCTCAACCTGAGACTCCTCTGTTAACTCTAAAATTTGTTCTTGTTGGTCTAAAAACAACTTACCTATATGAATGCTTAATACGCCAATAGAAAACAAGAGCAATAACCCCATACTCAGAGCTCTCGACCTAACTAACTGCTTTAGTAGTAAACCAATCATATTAAAGGGCTTTGAGGTTTTTTGTCAGGAATAATACGCTAAAAGTCAATAGTAATAACCACAAAATCAAGACGAATGTCGAGTAGGCTATAGCCATAGTCATTTCACTTTTAGTAAGAAATCTATGTTGGAATGGCGGGAAGTCTTTCCAATATTGTTGGCTGATTACCGCTTTCTTATCAGCCGAACTCGCCGTATAATTACTGATATGTTCTATTTGAAGATTATTCATAGTCTGAGCTAAGTTATATCTATAATCCTCTGCTTCTCTTTTGAATATTTTATAAGAGCCAAAATCAGTTCCTGATAATACCATTGAGATATTTTTTATCGCGAGGTATGGATTGAATAAAGCCATTGCATTGACCACTTTACTTTGTTTCTCATAAGTATTTATCAAACGTTTTTCATGTTTTCTATAAATCTCCGTACTCAATTTTTCTCCTTCTTTCATGATAAATCCACTGTAGTTAAATGGCAGCTCCTTGGTAGAGGTAACCTTATAGGCTAACAAGAGTGAATCTTTTATAGCCTTGAAGTGGGGATCATCTGGATCATGACTATCACCTTGTTGGATCAACTCCTGCTCCACCATGGAGTCAAATTCTATTTTGGATGGAGACGGATATAAGACCTGTGCTGCCACTTGGGAAAGCTTAGGGACAATGAGGACAAAGAATAACCAAAAACCAATCAACTTTATCAAAGCAGCTTTGGAAGTAGCACTTTTTACGGATATCCATATCGCTATCAAAGACATGATTATCATATAGACTACATAACTCATTGATATTCCTACAAATGAAAATATGGAACGAGACAGATCTTGAGGTTGGGCAAACAAGAGCAGTATTAGAGAAAGAAATAAGGCTGGAATAGTTATGAGCATGCTAGCCCCAAATACACCGAGTGATTTTCCCAATAATAATGATCTCCAACTTACACCTTGTGTTAGATAAATCTTTAAGATATCTTTCTCTCTTTCTCCTGAAACAGAGGCGTAGCCCCAAAAGAAAAGGAGTAGTGGTAATAGAAGTTGCAATAAAAGTCCTGCCGATAGCTCTCCAAATCTGAGCAAGCTACTGGATAGACTAGCATTGGAAAAATTGACTGAGTTTTGCCTATGCGCTTCTAAGAACATGACATTACCTAAGTAACTGTCTAGTCCTCGATCAAAGAAACTTAAGGGAGATTTGGACCTAAACGCAACATAGCCATAGTGTGCCATTCTATGAGGATGTTTGTCTGGATTGTTTTCCCATCTGTCTCTGACGTCTTTACTGTAATGCGCTACCTCATGTTGGTGCTTTTGACTACTGAGAAAAGAAGAATAAAGAGCTATAGCTATAAGCACTAAGAAACCTCCTACCAACCATCTGTTGATAGGAGACTTCAAAATACTTTTGAAAGTATGATTTGCAATCAGTACGATCTGATCAAATTTGATCATTTAAAATTGATAGTTAGCGGTGAGAATAAAGTTTCTAGGTGCTCCTGGACCAAGTCTCGAAGGATTTAGCCCCCCTAACCAATAAGTTTCATCAGCAAGATTATTTACTTTTAGCGTCAACTGCATATTGGTATTATTCGGCTTATAGTAGATGGCAGCGTCCGCTACGGTGTAAGCTGGCAAAAGCACTCTATCGGTACTATAGGTAGGGTTATACCAAGTATATCGGTCGCCTACATACTGAGCACCAAAACCGATTCCGATTCCTCTTAAGGCCTTATTTGTAAAATCATATCTTCCCCAGAAATTGGCATTATGTTGTGGTGATCCACCGATTCTTTCGCCAATAAATTCTTCAATAGCATCTTCTACAATCTCTGCATTGTTAAATCCGTAAGAAGCTACGACTTGGAAATTTGAAGTCACGTACCCAGAAATATCCATTTCAAAACCTCTACTTCTTTGCTCTCCTCTAGTCGTTAAATTATCCAAATCGTAGGTGTCCCCTAGCAATATGTTTTTCTGATTAATATCAAAAAGGGCTAGGTTGGCAAATACTCGTCCATTCAAGAACTCCCCTTTGAAACCTAATTCCATGAGGCTGCTTTCCAGTGGATCAAATCTAGCTGGAGAAGCTGCCCAAAAGAATCCTTCTGCACTTGGTGACAATGATACCGTATTTGTATGAGGTTGGAAACCCTCTAAATAAGTGGCGTAAGCACTTATGCTTTTAGTAAGCTCATAGGTCAATCCTAGTCTCGGAACAAAAGCATTGGTTTCTAATTTGTCTTCAGATTTTTTGTAGTTAAAAATATCAGTAAATGACTCATATCGCAAATTAATCAAGGCGGATAGTTTTCCAATTTTGAATTGATTCTGAAGATAGAATCCACTGGATGTATTTAAGTTAGCAGGGATTGATAACTCAGCCAGATTATAGGCATTCGTATTTCTAGCTCCATTGAATGGATTTTCTAAATTGAAATGTGGTACAGCAGGGACTGGCATCGTAATATCATCGACCACCATAGTTTGGAAGTCAGCTGCATTATCAGGATTGAAATTTGACTGGCCACCACTTGTGGTTAAGTATCTTCTAGCACGTAGAAATCCAGCACCAATTTTTCTTTCCCAACGGGTAGCATCGTATCCCACTAATATTTTATTGCTAATGTTCCCAACTTCAATATCGTAGTTAAAATAAGCACTCAAATTATCGGTTTCCCAAAATTGTTGTCTTCTATCATATCTTAATCTTGCAAGTGTCGGGATCACGTTTCCATCAATATCTACTGCCGTACCATCAACTCTATGCTCCGCTAGATCTTCTTCCCAAGTCTGCTTCATGTACTGAGCATTGAAACCAAAATTTTTAGTAAACTTCTTACTAAAATTGGCAGTGAACATAAGTTCATTATTTCTATAATGATCGTTAGCAGCTCCCACATTCAAGGAGGTAGGGGTACTGTTTATATCAAACTCTCCATTGATAGCGCCAAAAATAGGCTGACCTCTATCTAGATTTCCATCACTATTGCTGTAGATCATTTCTACATTTAAAGCTGTCGATTCATTCGGAACATAACTTAGAGAAGGCATGATTAAGAATACATTATTGTCGACCAAGTCTCTGAAGGATTTTGCTTCTTGGTAGGCCGCATTGAATCGATATAGTAAGGTCTTTTCTTGATTTAAGGGCCCCGTGAAATCCACAGATCCTCTCAATGTAGAGAAACTACCGGTAGATAATGAAACCTCTCCTCTTTTTTCCTTGAGCGGTTTTTTGGTTACCATATTTACGGTACCACCTGGGTCTGCACTTGAGAAAGTGACGGAGGAAGGTCCCTTTATTACTTCTACTCTTTCGAGATGAGAGGTTATAGGTTGTAGGAAATAGTATTGACGGGTTCGCAATCCGTTTACCACCTGACCATCATCTGCCTGTGTGATCCCTCTGATATTATAATGATTGTAGATACCGGTAGCCGCTACATTACTTACCGTCTTAACGGCATCTACCAACTGGAATGCTTGTCGGTCGCTAAGCAATTCTTTGGTTACCGTGGAGATTGCCTGAGGGAGTTCTTTGTTTAGTATCGCTACCTTAGAACCAGAAAAAGAATAATCACTGTTGTAATCTTTTCTACGTCTTCCTATTACTTCTACCGATTGTAGTAATTGGCTTGATTCTGTAAGTAGTATTTTTCCCAGATCAACATTTTCACCAGATTTGAGATTTACCTTTAATGAAGATGGAGTATAACCAACGTAACTTATAAGTACCTTGTAGTCACCAGCAGCATCTACTGTTATAGAAAACTTACCCTCTATATCACTTGTAGTACCTACCTCGGCCCCATTAGAATTTTGGGCTAAAACAGTAGCACCGGTGAGTGGCGTATTATCAACATCTTGAATACTCCCACTTATTGTTTGTTGTGATATTGCTTGTACTGCCAAAAGCAGGCAAAATATCAAGGTGTAAAGATTTTTCGTCATAGTAATTAGTTTTTAGATGGTCTTTAAATATAGTTTTTGTAGTTCTTGAGCTGTTATATCATTCGTGTTTGATTCATGTACTATCGCACCTTCTTTCATTATCCCAATTCGACTGCCAATATTTACGGCATTGAAAATATCGTGAGTAGCCATAAAAATTCCAGTTCCATTATTGGAAAGTGTTTTGCATATTTTTGAGAATTCTTCCGTTGCTTTTGGATCTAAGCCGGAGGTAGGTTCGTCCATGAGAATAAAGGAGGCATTTTTTGACAAGGCTATTGAGATTCCTACTTTTTGCCTCATCCCTTTTGAGTAATTTCCTAGTGGCTGGGGGATTGCTTTTTCAGAAAGGCCTACATTTAGTAGATATTCCTTAAGTTGGGATTGCGAATGTCTCTGTCCAGCAAGACGACTGAAAAAGTCCAAGTTTTCTAAGCCTGACAACCTTTCATACAGTTGAACGACCTCAGGTATATAGGCAATCTCTTGGGAAACAATATTTGTGTCATTTACTGAAATCCCGTTTATTAGAGCCTCTCCAGAACTAGCTTTTACTAAGCCCAAAAAGATATTTATAGTCGTTGTCTTTCCTGCTCCGTTCTGTCCTAAAAGACAGTAGATTTCGCCTTTTTTAACCCTAAAATTTAGATTGCTAAGAGCAATGGTTTCTCCATATGTCTTACTCAGATTTTTTGCTTCTAGTCCTATGTCTTGGTTTGATAATTCCACTTATCCCGCTGGTTTAGGTTAATGCAACAATGTTGCAAAAATAGATAAAAATATTACAAGTGCAACTTTGTTGCATTTAATTTACTAGAGTTTAGGAAAAGTCCAGAATTATATTAACAGGCTAGATTGGTTGGTCACCTAGCCAAAAGCAAAACTTAGCGCAGCATAATTATCAAATTAATTCATCGGTGACTGCTATTAATTGGTGGTGGGTGGGAAAAGATTACGTGAAATGGAAAAAGCAATGTGTCTTATCAGACACATTGCTTTTTTAGGCTTGGCAAATTCAACTTCAGTTTATAAATTATTTCAAAAGTCCATTTTGACTTTTCAATCATCAGCTTGGATCTAACTTACAGGTAGACCCTAATGTTCAAAGACAATAAAACCTGAATTTAAAAATTCTTATTTCGCCAATAAAACCCCTCCTTTATAAATCAATTGCTCACCATCCACAAATTCGATCAAAGCATAATAAGTATAAATCCCAGTATCTAGATCTTTACCCTTCATGGTCCCATCCCATCCAAGTGATTCAATATTTGGTTGAAAATTTTCTCTTTCAAAAGCCAATTCTCCCCAGCGAGTATATACGCGAAACTCTAAAATTTGCTTGACCGATTGATCTGCAAAAACAGTAAAGAAATCATTCGTTCCATTAAAGTCACTAGAGAAAGCATTGGGGATAAAGACATTTCTTTCTTTGCGAACCCTGATCAATACATAATCACTCACCTGACAGCCATTGGCATCTGTGACCGTGACTCCATAATTCGTTTCATTCAAGGGACGCACCACTTGTTCTAAACAAGCTTCACAATCAAAAGTCTCTGGAGCAATCCACGCTACAGAATCTACTGGTCTATTGGTCAATGCCTGCAGTTTAATTTCTTCTCCTAGATCAATGGTTTGTTCTTCCCCCAATTCTACCACCAAGGGCAAGGCATCCTTTACATAAACCAAACTGTCCCATTCACAACCTTTGGCATCTTGTACGAACAAGCGATAATTCCCCGCAGGTAATTCAAAAAATTCATTTCCCGGAAAGAAATTAGCACCATCCAAGGAATACATATAGGGACTTAATCCGCCAATAACTCCATTGATCTCAATACTTCCATCATCTTCTCCAAAACACAAAGGAGGATTGATTTGTAAATCCGCACCCGTCGGAACGGTAGGATCTTCGATCACCAATACTTCCTCCCAACTAGAACAACCATTATCCCCATTAAAAACAGAAAGGCGATAAACACCAGGACGGTTTACCGAAGGACTTAAGGTATTGGTTCCACCAGTGAAGTTTCCATCTGGTGTATCCCAAGTAAAAGTACAAGTACTACAACTGGGATCATAAGCCCCCGCCAAAGTGGCTACCGAGCGTACACAATCCAGTATCCCGATATTTCCAGCAGTCATCACTGGCCCCGTCGTATCTGGTAGAACAGTAACCACTTCAGTAACGGTACACCCATTGGATTGATTGGTAATCATCAATGTATAAATACCCGGTGCGTCAACCACCGGTTGGAGCTCAGAAGAGCCATCAATATTTCCTCCTGTCCATACGACCGTATAAGGAGAACCAAAAGAAGAACCACTGGCATCCAAGGGGATCAAGGTATCTTTACAGGTATAAATTGCTGGATCCGCAACTAGGATATCCGGAACTCCTGCATCTTCTCCGATAAGCATCATGGCTGTATCGGTACAACCAGAAATTTGATCCGTGACCAAGACTTGGTAAGTTCCTCCGGCATTGATGTCTACCACTGGCTGATCTACCGCACCAATAATATTTCCCATACCAATCGTCGACCAAAAGAAATCTAGACCTCCTACTGGTTGAGAAAAAGTAGCAGACAAAATAAGATTGGGATTTTGGCAAGTAACTTGGGTTCCCAAGTCTGAGATAATTAAAGCTTCTGGACTTTTATAAAAAACGACTGGAACAGGATTGGATCGACTGAGACAACCGTCTAATAAATTTACCGCTCCTCCATCATTATTTCCAGCCACTGCAAGAATGTAATAAGTCGTTCCATAGACCAAGCTAGGATCATATTGAAAAGTAGGAGTCGCTTGGGATAAGAGTACATTACCAATGTTAGTAGCGTCTCCATCATGCAGAATAAAACGGAGTACATCATTTTGATCCAAGACACTTCCTCCATGAGTCAGGGTAATACTTTCGTCTCCACATATGGTCAAAGGCATACTTACTAAAGCACCAGCCAAGGTTTCACAACCACAATCATAAGAACCACTGATTATTGCGGGTCCACAATTATTATCATCATCAAGGAAAAACTCGTAGACTTGATCTCTCGGAATCGGATCACTTGTAAAAACATTGCCAACAATAGATCCGGGATCACCAGTGATGGCATAAGAAGCAGCATCCCCATTGGCGATGGTAAAACTTACGGTGTAAGCTGTATTGAGTTCATTGCAGGTCGCCACTAGGCCTTGTGCTTGGGGTTGGGTGTATACATTGAGTACTTCTATGGTATCAGCAGCCGTACAATTATTAGCATCCGTTACCGTTACCGAATAAGTGAAAGGGGATGGAGGAAGGGCATTTAATAATTGCATATTTCCTACAGGAGACCAACTGTATTGAGCACCGGGATTCCCGGCGTCTAGGAAAAAAGTTTGTCCCTCACACACACTTGTATCATTGCCGATATCTACTATTGGCAAATCATATAAAGCCAAATCAATGCTATCTCTAGCGGTACAAGAATTGGCATCAGTTACGATGAGTCGGTAATTGCCTATCGTATCTATTTGAATCGTATTCGTCACCTCTCCGGTAGACCAATCAAAGTCCACTCCTGTCAAGGCCGTTCCAATCGTAGTAGTATCTCCAGTACAGATTATGACATCTCCTCCCAGATCCAATACCGGAGGAGTAAAAGTATTGATGACAATATCATCCGTCCAAGAACAACCAACACCATCTACTAAGGTAACTGCGTAAGTAGTATTTTGATCAATGGTGAGCGTCCGAGTAGAATCACTTACTCCATCTTCCCAAATCCAACTGCATTGAATACAGTTTTCATCCGTAGCATCGAGGAAGACATCCGTATTGGGGCAGATAATAGTATCCTGAAATTCTACAGCGACATTGCATAAAGTTTTGATGATCCAAAAATCATTCAGTCCATTATTATTGGTATTTTTATCTCCACTAGCGGGACTCGAAGAGTGGCCGGCAAGGAGATAGCCACCATCGCTGGTTTGGAAAATATTTTCGAGTACATCGCGGTTTTCACCACCAAGGGTTTTGTCCCAAAGTTTATTTCCATCGGGATCCAAGTATAGGAGCCAAAAATCTTCCGTGCCTATGGGCCCACGATTGGCTTCCGTTTTATCAGGGCCAATGCCGGAGGCAGAATATCCAGCGACGATATAATTTCCGATATTATTTTGCTTGACAGAATAACAATTGTCTAACTCTGGCCCACCAAAAGTTTCTTCCCATTGGATGGTACTCAATTCGTCCATGACCGTCCCAAGTCCGTCTACTTTCATAATCCAAAAATCAACCCACTGAGAAGCTTTCTTTTTCATGGCAGAAACTGGCGAGCGCGATCCTCCACCTAAGAGCAAACCTCCTTCCTGAGATTGAGTAAAACTTTGGATCTCATCTTCTTCGGTTCCTCCATAGCGATATTCCCAAATTTTATTGCCATTCATGGAGTCGATTTTAATCAACCAACTATCCTTTCCTCCCAGACCATCTTTGGTAATGTCTATATTATCTCGGTCGGAAGCGGTGGCCCCGGCGATGACATAGTGTCCATCCGGTGTTTCCTGCATTTCGTTGAGTCGCTCTTCTCCGTTTCCACCAATGGTTTTGTCCCACAGGACATTCCCCAGACTATCGGTTTTGACAAACCACATATCAAAGTGTCCTCTTCTATTTTCTGTTTTTTCAAAACCGATATCTGATTTTGAGATTCCTCCTAATAAAAATCCACCGTCGCTAGTTTGTAAAAGACTGTAGAAATAATCCGTACTGTCTGAACCATAAGAACGATCCCATTGGATGTCACCAATGGCATCTACTTTGATGATCCAATAATCTTCATAACCTCGGTTGAGATCTGATTTTTGCGGACCGGCATCAGAATTAGAAACCCCTCCTAAAATATATCCGCCATCGGGTGTTTCCTGCGCGGACCACAAGCGATCTTGTTTGTTGCCGCCATACCTTCTATTCCAATCCATCACTCCCTGATCATTGGTTTTTACCACCCAAAAATCGCCTACATCTGGTGGCGGAAAAAGACCATCAAGTGGCGGTTCCCAGACATCCCCAAAACCAGTGACCGTAGAAGAAGTATAACCGCCAAGGATATATCCTCCATCAGAGGTTTCTTCAGCACTATTGCAATCTTCCCAGATGTTGCCACCATAGTCGAAGTCCCAGTCTATTTTAAGAATTTGTGCAGAGAGGAGTTGGGGTAATACCAAAAGCAGGGAGAAAAGAAAGCATCTTATCTCAATAGTTAATTGTGTAAATGGGAAGCTTGTATTACCCATGTAGGAGGTGTAGTTTATCTAACTGAAAACAACTTCCTAAAGTCGAATCGAACTTTAATCGTGGAAACTGCTTTTTTTCAAATTTACATTATTTATAATATAGCACGTTTTAAAACGTAAAAAAAGTGTCTAAAGACAAAGTCTGCGACAATTGGCAGACCAAATCCGTAGCACGAAAAGTACTAAAACGAGACTAATCAGTTGAGAATCCCTGTTGCGAATGATTTATCTAATAAGATAAACCCTTTAAAATGAGGTTACTAGTGTGTGTGATTCCTTCCTAAAAGGGCTAAAAAATCAAGTAATTTTAGCATTTTAGGTAGTTTTCGGGACTTTATTAGGAAGTGCACCGCAAATTTAGCTTAATGCTTCGAAATAGCCAAGCAATTAGTCATTTCAAATTAGGTATTAATAAAATGTAAAATTTGAGAATTTTGTTTAAAATATTCTCTAAATAATAAAAGTACCAGTGGCATTTTTATCCACTGGTACTTTTATTTGATTTTGGAATCAACTTATCAGGTCTTTATTCCTTATGACTGATGCCTTTTTTTTCTAAAACTTCGTTTAAGCAAGCTTGTAAAATTTTGGCAAACTTTGCGCCGTGCGGTGGATTAAACATATATAAATGATCTCCCGGAACTTCGTGAATATTCACTCCCGCTCTCGCATAAGGTAACCAACCCAAGTATCTAAAATCATCTACCCAAAACTGTCGTTTCTCGGCACGGAATAAATAGATTTCTCCATCGTATGGGGTAATTCTATAATCATCAAAAGCTTTCATATTCGACTGATCGACCAAGATGGCATTATTGGATTTATCTCCACGAATACTTTCTCGGGCATCCATTTTTTTTCCTGAAGCCCAACGCTTAAGTCTCACTTGCAAAGTATTGGCTTTATATAAGAAACTGTCCAAAGGATTTCTAGCCAACAAAGAAATATTCCACGCTACTTTTCGTCCGAGGTTCATCAGTTGTTTATAATAGGATTCTTTCTCTCCTCGGATAGACTGACGCACCACCGTATCA
>CAYQRA010000063.1:0-15266 GCA_964419315.1 uncultured Saprospiraceae bacterium
AAACTCACCCCCGATCACATGCTTGGTTTTGGAATCATCGATGGCATCATCAAAGAACCAATTGGTGGAGCACATGCGGCACCGGAGGAAATGGCCAAATTGCTAAAACGCCACCTCAAGAAAACCATCGCAGAATACAGCAGTATGGATCCGGAGGAACGCATCCAACAAAGAATTGATAAATACAGCAAAATCGGTCACTTTAAGACCAAGGCCGTCACGGTGGCCGCCAAAAAATAAATATTCGCCATCACCTCTCTGCGAAATATCTATTGGTCACAATATTGATTTTTCGTAGCAGCAGCTAAATGCTCTTTTTTGTAGCAATAGCTTTCTAAAATTGGAGAGGGAAATGTTCTACTATGAGTTACCTCAAAAGGCAGTATAATTATCTTCAGGATTATCTATTGGAGCGGAAGCTTCAGCAGCTTAGTGTCAAAAGGCATCCCGGAGATTATGAAAGTGCTCAAAAGATTGGTTTATTATTCAATGCTACAGATCAGCAACAAAGACAAACCGTTTTGTCTTATGCCGAAGCACTCCAAACCAAAGGTAAGAAAGTGCAACTACTCGCATTTTATGATGATAAAAACCAACAGCCTAATTTTACCTTTAAACATTTTAGCCGAAAAGAACTCAATTTCTTTCGCCGACCTAAAGGGCAGTTTGTTGATGCTTTTATAGCTGAATCCTTTGACATTCTCATCAACCTTTTTTTGGTAGAAGAACCTGCACTAGAATACATCTCTGCACTTTCTAAAGCCCAATTGCGGGTTGGCCCTTATACCGAACGTACTTATTGTTATGACTTAATGATCGATACGAGCAATCGGCAAGATTTGCCTCGATTTATTGAGCAGATAGAATTTTTATTAAATAAAATGAATACCGCACCACATGAAACCACATCAGCTTAGAGGTTTAGGAGTCGCTTTGGTCACGCCTTTTAAAAATGGGCAAGTGGATTACCCTGCGCTTGAAAAAATCATTGAATATCAAATCAGTAATGGTACGGATTATTTGGTATCCTTGGGTTCCACTGGAGAGGCCATTACTTTATCGGAGAAAGAGTGTAAGGAGGTCTTACAATTTACCGTAAAAATAAACAAGGGACGCTTACCTATCGTAGCCGGACTTTTTGGACATAATAATACTTCTCAACTGATTGACCGTATCAAAGGCTATGATTTTTCTGGCATTGATTTTATCATGTCGAGTAGTCCTGCTTATAATAAACCGACCCAAGAAGGCATTTATCAACATTTTATGGCGATCGAAAAAGTAGCGCCACGCCCCATCATTATTTATAATGTTCCAGGTCGAACGTCTTCTAATGTTTTGCCCGCTACGATCTTGCGTTTGGCGAAAGCCAGTTCCAAATTCGTCGCCATCAAAGAAGCTAGTGGCAACATCTTACAAGGCTGTGATATCATCAAATACAAGCCTGATCATTTTTTGGTTATCTCTGGTGATGACCCTACTGCTTTTCCTTTTATCGCTTGTGGCGGAGATGGCGTCATCTCTGTGATTGGCAATGCCTTACCAAAGCAATTTAGTCAAATGACGCACGCTGCGCTGAATGGTGATATGGAAGCCGCTCAGAAAATACATTTACAGGTTCATGATCTCCATCATTGGCTATATGTAGATGGCAATCCTCCGGGAATCAAAGCCGCGATGGAAATCTTGGGCTTTTGCTCGCGTGAGGTGAGGCTTCCTTTGGTTAGTCAAAGTCCTGAGAATATCGTGGGTCTAAAAGCGGCGATGGAAGGAGCTGGTGTTTGGGTGGATACGGCTTCGCCACAGTTGAAGTAAAGAATATTCAATCATGAATATCCAAGGTTCCATATTTTTCTAAAAACTCCTAAATCCATTCTTGAATTTTCCTCCTAATGCTCCCCTGCTTCTTTCAACAAGTCTGGAAACTTCTTCTTAAAGCGATTTAGTCTCGGTACAGATACCGCCCGAATGTAACTGTTGTCGGGATGCTTCCGCTCATAATCTTGGTGGTAGTCTTCTGCTTTATAAAAAACATCAAAGGGGACGACTTCCGTGGTAATCGGACCATCGAAGGTTTTATCCGCTATTAATTTTTCGATATAAGTCGTAGCAATGTCTTTTTCTGTTTCGCCAATGTAATAAATCATTGAACGGTATTGAGGGCCTTTGTCTGGTCCTTGTCGATTCAAAGTCGTTGGGTCGTGCGAACCAAAAAAGACTTTTACTAAGGTTTCATAAGAAACTTCTGTTGGATCATAATAGACCTCTACCGCCTCTGCGTGCTTTAAGCGCCCCGTACAAATTTGTTCGTATGTTGGATTTTTAATCACTCCGCCGGAGTATCCTGACACTGCTTCCTTTACTCCTTTGACCGATTCAAAAACAGCTTCTACGCACCAAAAGCAACCACTGGCAAAGTAAGCTTTAGAAAGTCCGTCTAATTGGAGACTGACCTTTTTGGCTTTCGCATTTGTACTCGTTTGCTGTGGGTTGTTTGCGGTTGTACAACTCATCAAGCCGATTAGGCTCAACAATAGAAAAAATCGATGGGTCTTTTTCATTATTTTGATTTTTTAATTTTCTTGGTTTTTTCTATAGCCGCCCGTCCGCTTTAGCTCGCTGCCGCTCATGGACCTCCTTCGTCGGTCTCACGGTGCCTTCGCTTGAAGCACGGTCGTGCTTCCCCCCTTGGGGACCGCTCAGTTGCCACGAATTCTTCGCCATAAAGCACCAAAGGCCGCATCATCCCCTTCTTCTACCCCACGCTCCTGAAAAGCCTCTAATGTTCCATTCTTATCTTCCAATCTAAACTTAAACACAAATTTAGGTTCTTCTGTTTCCTCAACATCTATAGATCCAAAGCGAAGATCATTTAAATAGAGCACTTCGTCCTGATCCCGACTTAAAGTATAATATTCATTAGAAAACCATTGCAAAATCCTAGTGGTGCGTTGACCTTCATAGGGTGCCAACAAAGCATGATTTTTGGGTATCGTATCGAGTATTCTAAAATAAGGCTTTTGATCGTAGAGTGAATAAAGCCCCATGTAAAAATCATCTTCCCCTTCTGCCACACAATTCCACAGGATATTATTGAATATCGTAGGACTCGTCATGTAGCGATCGTAGGGAATATTTTTTTCACTCAAACTTTCTTCAAAAGCGGTATTTACCAAAGTCTTATGATAGTAAGTAAACAACAAATAAGCACTACTAATAATCACCCCCACCCAATTAAACCAACGGCGCATCCGGTGATGACGCAATTGCCAAGCTGCCAAGATTACGCAAAGTAAAAAAGGAATGGTATAAATCGGATCAGCAACGGATACAATATTAAAACCAACACGATAATCAGAAAAAGGTAAAAATAATTGGGTTCCAAAAGTCGTACAAGAATCCAATAAAGGATGGGTTAGAATGGCCCAGAAAAATAACCAAAACCAATTGCCATAAGTGGTCTCAATCGGATCAGGTTCTTTTTTGTAATAGCTCTTCCACAGATGCCTTCCCACTACAAAGCCTCCAAGGATACTCCCGCCAAGTAACACCGGACTAAAAGCACCACCAGCCATAATCGGCAAAAAGGCAAGTCCAATTCCTGCCATGGTGTAGAGTCCCATCCAAAAAACCATCGACCAACCACGATAACTTTCGCGCTGATACAGGCCGCTATCATAGAGTCGATGCACCAACCATCCGATGGCAACAGGCATCAAAATCGCAAAAGTAATGGAGTGCATAAAGCCTCTATGAAAAGCCAAGGCCGTCATTTCATCTGTAAAAAAAGTGGCCAGAACATCTAAATCTGGAATGGTACCAGCTACGCCTCCCCAGAGCATTGCTCGGTTGCCAGCTTTGCGCCCCAGAACAACTTCTCCCACGGCGGCACCTAAGATAATTTGGGTTAATGAATCCATCTGCGAAAGTAAACAAAAGAAAGGTACTAATGTTTTTCCATTAGTACCTTTCTTTGAGAAGGGATCAAGTCTTTTGGTTCCTTTTAAGAAAGCTTAAAATTTCACGACTCGCTGAATCCAATCTTGATCTTGACCTTGCAAATGCAAGTAATAAATGCCGGGTGCCCAAGTATTGCTCGGAATTGCTTCTTGAAAAAGGCCACTCTGCCGAGGCAATGGCTTAGACCAGATTAATGTTCCTGAAGCATGGTAAACTTTGATGTCAAAAGTTTGTAGATCTTCACTTTTCCATGCTAGCAAACCATCGGCTCCTACAGGATTGGGAGAAAATACTGGTGCAAAATCAGCAGCCGCTAGCTTAGCCTCACGGATCGGAGAAAAAGCTTTTTCTCCAGACCAATCTTCCATTTTTAGTCGGTAAAAATAAGGGACTCCGCGGTCTATATTAAAATCTTCAAACGTATAAAGTGCTTTGCTTGCCAGCGGATGATTGGCCGCTTGCCAAGCAATTTTTTCAAAACGTTGGCCATCTAACGAACGCTCGATTGCGTAACCTGCTAGCTCTTCTTCATTGGCTACTTCCCATTGTAGTAAGACCGATTCTGTTTTTGCACTTGCGGTGAAATTTAATAAATCTACCGGAGCAGCAACATCGTTTTGTAAAAACACCGCATAACTTTGAGCAGGAATTTCTAGGTGTAGTTGATTACTACCATTTAAGGTTGCGGTAGCAACATTGGCATTGCCCGTCAGGTCTTCAAAGATATCCGTATTGGCTACATTATTCATATTGATTTGATGATCTACGACTAAGGGTTCTCCAGCATAATTAATCACGACTATGAGTTCTTTTCCACTTGGTCCACCACCTATTTGATAAAGCAAAGTGGTATTGTCAAAACCAGTGGTATAGGACGCAGAATAGGGAGTACTCAGACGACTGAGATAATCCACACTCGGTGCACCAAAAATATGATCTTTATGAATCTGAATCAGTTCATCAATATCTGCTTTGAGGTTGACGGTTGGGGCATTGGGAATGGTCGATCCGAAATAGTCGGGATAAAAAACAGTTGGCAATCCAATTTGGTTATTGGTCAGTAAATAGGCATAGCCTAGGATTGGGTTATTTTGTATAGGTTCGCCGGGGCCTCTAAAATCATGGTTATTCAAAAAAGTAACGGTATTGAAAGCATTGCCACCTGCGCCATCTACAATTCCAGAATTGAATACATTTCGGACATCATAACCAAATAAATCAGAGGCATTTTTTAAAGCGTTCCGCAAAGCAAAATCAAAAACTCGAATATCAATATTATTGAGTGTCGCACTATTCATATTGGCTTCCACTCCAGACACCCAATTGAGTAAGACCGAAGGATTGCCATCAAAAACTTCTCCAACGACCATTCCGGGGTCAATTCCATTGCTATGTAAATCATCCATCAAATCTCCAATAAATGCAGGATCAAAATGCTTAACGGCATCCATTCTAAAGCCACCGATTCCTACATCATTCCACAACCATTTGGTCCAATCCGACAAGGTCGTTTGAGTACTTGTATTGGTTTGGTCATAATCATAAAAAAACCAAAGCCAATCCCAATCTCCATTCAAAGAGGTTGTTGCCGTATTGCTAGTATTAGGGCTAAAATTTTCGAAATTCATTCCTCCTTGTCCGCTAGGCAAAGTGGTAAAATCCGTATAGGTTTCGTAGAGTAATTGGCCGACTACATCTGTGGCAGCACTTGCATTCCAAATTCCATAAATTCGGTGATCACTATAATCACCATTGGGGTTGGTGAGGTAAATAATGAGTTCATCTCCTGCGGCAGCAAAATCTGCAGCTGACAAAGTCAACTTGTATTCATCGACGGTACAACCCGAAGCATCTATACTGGCCGTTAGATCTACTCCCAAGGAAATCGAATTGAAGGTTTCTCCACAATCACCACCACCATTGGGTTCTGACTCCGCGGTGGCCGGACTTCCTTGAAAGCCCACTACGGAAGTCTCCATATAAACCGAATAGGCTTTATTATGAAAACGGTTGCTTTGACTTTTTGAACTGATTTTAAAGTAATAATCTCCTGCACCATTTCCACTTGTTCCTCCTATTGGGAGTACACAACGATAACGATCAGAGGGGAATGGATTTTTGGTAGCGTTATAATGAATGGTGATGTAGTCTTTTACTGCGGGATTGACTTCCGGAGCTCCACCATCGCGATGATTATAAACCACATCTGCCACCGCTTCCACTCCATTAGCGCCCAAGGCGGTAATTAGGTTATCTACTGCTCCGCGAGTTCCAAAACCGGTCGGTCCTAGTCCAAATTCTCCCAAGTCATACAAGTCTTTAGGATCGTATCCATTGCTGCAATCCCCAAAACTAGCCCTCGACATTGGTGGTAACCATAAATAGGTAAAACCAGCAGTCCCAATATCCGCAGCCTGTCCATCTAAGGTACTTGCCCAATCAAAACCATCACAGGTTTTGGGATAATCCCAGTACCAACCTTGCATCATAAAGTCTTGAGCAGATAGCGTATTAAAAAGACTCAAGCTGACCAACAGCAGCAATCCAATTCCTTGTATTTTTCTGAATATTTGCATTTTCATAATCTTATTCTAGTTTGGGTAAAAACAGATAAAACGCTTAATTTAGCACCTCTCCAAACAAATTCTGCCCGAAGGAGGTTCAATTATTAAAATTAACTATTTATTTGGTGGATAAAAAACATAATTTTTAAATTTTAACTTATTTTGAAATATTATTTTTCATTATATTGCTACCCAAAACATAGTCTCCCTTTCCCCAAAACGAATAATAAGGATTCCAGATAATTAACTTAACTTAAAAAAAGAGACAATTAAAAACGTTTTATCTCGTATTTAAGCACAGTCCCAAATTATCAATTTAATAAACATTAAAACTTTTTTTATCAATGGCAAAAAATCTATACACTCCACTAATTATCTTTTTGGCCGCCCTTTTCTACAGTACCCCTTCTATAGCACAAGTAGATTGGGTCGGCAATATGTTTCCCGGAGCAGGCTCGTCTAATATGACTGACACCGGAACCCCTTTAAATATTTATGTACAAACTTATCAAGCAGGGGTTACAGAACCCGCAGGGCAAGGAGCAGGAATTACTTGTGAAATTTACTTTAGTGAAGTAGTCAATTTTGGTGATGTTTGGGCTAGCCCTAGTTCAGTTGCTATGACTTATAATATCGATATAGGTAATAATGATGAGTACCAAGGTGCAATCACTGCTGGTCCTGGCAATTATGAATTTACCTGCCGTTGCTCAGACGATGCGGGGGCAAATTGGACTTATGTCGATCTTGGTGGAGCTGGTAATGGACAATTGGTGATCATTGGCGCAGCACCTGTGGAGTTGGCAACTTTTACGGCTACGCCTAGAGAAAATAATGTCGTGCTTGATTGGCGAACAGAATCCGAAATCAACAGCGATTATTTTGAACTTCAAAAAAGTAGAGATGCTCAAAGGTGGGAAGTTATTGACCGACAAAATAGCACAGGCAGTCTGCACCAAAGTAAGGACTATTCTTACCTAGACGAAGAAGTATTGAGCGGTAAAAATTATTATCGTTTAAACATGGTTGATTTTGATGGTTCTCAGGAGTATAGTGAGGTTTTGGCTTTGGATTTTAGAGTAGCGGAAGACGTCAAAGTTTATCCCAATCCCGCTAAAAATGAAATCTATTTCGAAACAGATTTAAGTTCTTTTGAACAGGTGGCTATTTATAATACGAATGGCCAATTAATGCGGAGTCAACTTATTGATGGAGAAGATCAGCAAATCCGTTTTGACATTAGTTCTTTGAATTCAGGGATTTATTTTTACCAATTGATTGGCAAAGGAAATACCAGTCCGGTACAAAATCATTTCTTCAAGAATTAGCGAAGCGCATACGATTAAAAACAAGTTCGACGGTTTTTATAAAGAAGTTGTTTAAAAATGAATTGATGATTTAGTTGCGAGCCATTGATCCTTAAATACTTCACGGTAAAAGCTTTATAAAAAAGAGCCCTTCTGAGAATCTCAGAAGGGCTCTTTAATATAGATTAGTACTTGTTTCCGTCTTAGAATTTAGAAGCAGTATTCGTTAGCTTCTATCAAGGTATCGGCGATCAAACGTCGCGCTGCTTTTACATTAGTTGGTGGATATTTTGTAAAGCGTTTTAATCCCATCAACATCGTTTTAAGCAAGTCTCCTTCGGCAAAACCAGTCAAGGCGTCTGTTGCATTTTTGGATAATCGGTCATTGGCATCCGAGAAGAAAACGCTAAGGATCGCATTGTATACTTCCTGAGGAATTTTAGTTTCTCGACCGTTCAATTTAGCAATCCGTAGCAATAAAGATTCTGCTTGGTAAAGGTCGATGAGCATATCTGCTACATTCATCAAAATCTCTTGCTCTTCTTTCAAATTGAGTTGACCATCCATCTGCATTTTTGCAGCAGCACCAGCAACCATGAGGATTACTTTTTTAAAGTTCTTCACGGCTTTCCACTCCTGACCATACTCGCCTTCTGGCTCACCAAAACCTGGCATAGAAGCCAATTCTTTTTGCACCGCCCATGCTGGAGAAATAATATCCAATTTTCCTTTCATCGCTCGCTTGAGCAACATATCTACCGTCAATAGGCGATTGATTTCATTGGTTCCTTCGTATATTCTAGCGATTCGAGAATCGCGATAAGCACGAGCAGCGGTTCCCTCTTCCGAGAATCCCATCCCACCGTGAATCTGTAGCGTCTCATCTACCACATAATCCAATGCTTCCGAACCAGCTACTTTAAGAATCGCACATTCTATCGCATATTCTTCTGCGCCTTGCAATTTAGCTTCTACGAAACTTGCACCCTGCGCTGTTAGTTCAACTTTTTTATCTTCAATCAAATCCGAAACGCGATAAACAGCACTTTCAGAAGCAAAGATACGAATGGCTTGTTCTGCCAATTTATGTTTGATTGCTCCAAAATTGGAGATTGGTTGCTTAAACTGAATTCTTTCATTGGCGTACTGAATCGCAGAAGTAGCACTTCCTTTGGCTCCACCAGTACTTAACGAACAAAGTTTGAAACGTCCAATATTGAGTACATTAAAGGCAATCAAGTGACCTTTGCCAATATCTCCCAATACATTTTCTGCAGGAACTTTAGCATTTTCAAAAAAGACTTGACGAGTAGAAGAACCTTTGATTCCTAACTTCTTCTCTTCTGCACCAAGGGTCATTCCTTCCGTCCCTTTATCTACGATAAAGCCCGTAAATTTATCTCCATCTATTTGAGCGAATACAATAAAAACATCTGCAAAACCAGCATTGGTAATCCACATCTTCTGACCATTCAAAATATAGTGTTTTCCATCTTCTGAAAGATCTGCTCGGGTTTTTGCCGATAAGGCATCAGAACCAGAAGAAGGCTCTGTCAAACAGTAGGAAGCTTTTAGTGCACCTGAAATTAGTCCCGGTAAATATTTTTGTTTTTGCTCTTCGGTTCCATAATATAGAACAGGCAACATGCCTATTCCTGTGTGAGCGGCATAAGTAGTGTTGAATCCAGCAGAAGGCCCCATCGTATCACAAATCAATGTGTTGGTATTGGTATCCAATTCCATTCCGCCATAAGCCTCTGGCATGTGTGATCCTAGAAGTCCCAATTCTCCCATCTTTTCCAATAACTCCTCTGCTAATCCTTCTTCTTGTTTTTCAAAGCGATCCAAATTAGGAAGGATCTCTGAGTTTAGAAAATCAAGTACCATATCTCTAATCATCAACTGTTCTTCGTTGAAATCTTCTGGAATAAAAGTCGTTTCCGGATTAGAATCTTTAATCAAGAATTCTCCTCCTCGGAGTACTTTTTGATCATCACTGATAATTCTTTCTGGGTTCTTAGTCATCGGGAAAATATTTTTTAATTAGTATTAGTTAGCGAATTTTCGCTCAATATAAGGTATTTCTACAGAATAAACAGCGAATTTTCGCTTTCTGTTGTGGTTTTTAAGTATTTTTTTAGGAAAATGGGCAAATTCTCAGGGAAATGTCTATAAATATCCTTGAATCGGATCAGAATGAAGGGCAAATTCAATGATTTATTTGCAAAAACTTTGCCTAAGTCTTAGTAAAACAAGGAGAGATAAGATCGACCAGTGCTTAACCAATATGGTTCTTTGATACATCCGTGATTGTTTTTTTGGTATACGGTATCAGGCGAACGTTTTCTTCAATCACAAGACCGTTCGCCTGATACCGCTTACCGTACACCACACACCGATCCCACAAAATCAATTACTTTACTCACTTAACCATTTACACGGGATTTGTAAAAGAACCACTAATATTAAAAACGGGTCCCTAAAGCGCAATCCAACGCCCCTCTATAAAAACACTAAGAGGAACTAATTGGCGCCCCGTCCATCCACCAAAGATACCGATGGGATGTCCACCACTGAGCGATAATAATTTCCATTGTAAATTGTCCCGACTTACTAAGGGAATTGCTTTTTGCGTTACATCCAGCAAAAAAAGCTCGTCTTGGGAATAAACTGGAATTACCTGATCGAGGCAAACGGGAAAATCTAGCAACCAAGGATTGGCACTAGTTGCTTCTGCATAAGCTTCAAAAAAAGAAGAAAAATTGGGATATCCCTTACTCGTTTCCAACAAACCTAATAACATCTTAGGATTCTTAAGAATAGCACGGAGCGGATAGGTTCCGGGATAATAAACCAAGTCTCCAGCAATAATTCTTCCGACGGGCCAATCTATTTCAAAACCTGCACCGCGATAATCATATTCCAATATCATGGCGTCCTTAGCACTCTCCTCTCCTCGCAACCAAGTCTGTCGAAAAGCTCCATTATCAATATTGACGCCCGTAAACTGCCCTAGCACGGCCCAATTGTCTTCGATTCCATTTTGCGCAAGCAAATCATCTTTCCGAGTATTCAACCCAGCGACAGATAATAATTGATCTTGCATTGGCTCTGGCAATTGTTCCAGATTTTGCAAACCCCGAGCCAGCAAATACAATTCTGCTAATTCGCTGAGCATGTATTTAGGCCAGTCGGTATTTCCACCTTGTAATAATGGAAGGCTGCGTATTTTCAAAGCCACTCCTCCTAGTTTATTATCCACCATTCTTGCCGAAATATCTTGCCAATAACTATACTCCAATTGTTCCGTAGAGGCTAAACCTTGCCTGATGATATCAAGCAACCAAGTTTCTAGGTCTTTGACTCCATCGGCCATTTGCGCCAAACGCTTCCGCCTATTATTGCTTCTCTGGTCGGCATTTTTTTCTTTGCGTTCCGCCAAAACTTTAGGATCAATCGCTTCGCTGGTTTTGCCTTTTCTCGCAACCAACCACTCCATTACCCAAGCAGGTGGTGCCTTATCTTGGCTTATGGCCTCTGGCCTTGTGGCAAAGATCAAGAATAAGCCTATCGCATGTTTACAAGGGAATTTTCTACTGGGACAATTGCACTTGAATGCTGGACCGGAGAGGTCGATCTGGGTGTGGTAGAAACTGAGGCTGCTGCTGGCGCATTCTCCCCAGATAGCGGTATCATTACTTTCCAGTAAACGCCAATTGCGTTCGGAAGCTAAGCCTTTCCCCCTTTTTGCGGTAGCGGCATCTGGTGCAAATGATAATACCTGTTCGGTAGTCCAGCTCACAGTGAATTAGATGATTTATATCAAGAATTTCTTGTCTTACTTAGTCCATCAAACCACAGGAGGATTTTCTCCGGAATCAGTGCTTTTATTACTCTGACGAGGTTTTACTTTTTCTACAATATCCTGTGTCAAGTTTACCGGGATTTCGATTTCAACACTTTCTTCCGTATCTATACTTTGTGTGTTTCGATTTTCCGCAGAGGAGTTTCCTCGAGATCTCCGTGGATTATTTCTCCTTGGCGAATTTTTCGTTTTGGCTTTGGGCTTAGTTTCTGCGACTTCGACCTTCACTGGTTCAATAGCATCCACTTTATCCGAAACGCGCTCTTTTGGATGATCTTTTTTATTGACCAGAACTTCCTTAGGAGCCTTCTCTATTCTTTTTTTGACAATCCTTGGCGCTTTCTCTTTCTCTACTTTTTTCTGCTGTGGCGATTCTGTGTTGCCTTGGTTTTCCACTTTTTTGGTCACCTCAGCTCTTGGCTTCCTTGGAGCAGGTTTCTTCTTATTTTCTTGCTTTGGGTTATTTGATTTTTCTGATGTTTTACCCTCAGGCTTATTCCCCTCTTTGGCTTGACTTCTCCCTCTTCCCTTACCGGTGTTCTCCTTTTTTTCGGATGCCTGATTCTCTGGTTTATTATCTCTTTTACCCTGATTATTATCTTGTCTTTTATCCGTATTGTCTGTTTTCTTCTTAGAAGAATTGGATCGATTAGAACGAGACGGGCGACTATTTTTAGATCCACTTCCAGCACTTTTGGCCACCTTGGAGGTACTCTCTGGAATATCTAGTTTAACATCAGACCAATCACTATCTTCTTTTTTAGCAACAGTGGAGGATTTTGCTATTTGTTGATCTTTCTTCCGCGGCTGAGGTTTCCGGCTTTTGGAATCATTATTTTTTTTGTTTCTCGAATCATTATTTCGATTGTCGCGTCTATTCGGATTTTTATCTTCCCTCGCTCTTGATTTAGAAGATCGAGGATTTCTTGCATTATGACGCGATTTTCTTTTATCCCCTCCCTCTTCTTTGTCCTCTTTGAGCAAACCTAGTATTTGCATGGCTTTTTCAGAAGCCGTCTGTTCTGCACTTTTCTTATTAAAGTCATCGGCCGATGCCAATTTTTTGCCATCAATCAATACCGCCACTTTAAAGCGATCGCGCTTTTCGAACTTATATTTAGCCAACATTTTATAAGAAACCGTTTGCCCATTTTTTTGGCACCATTCGAGTAATTGGCTTTTATAATTATCGTCAAAAGACTCCAATTCGTGTATATCCAGATATCCACGCAGAATTTTCTGAATTACATATTGTCGAGTTTGGTTGTAGCCTCTTTCTATATAAACAGCTCCCACCAATGCTTCCAATGCATTTCCTAACATGGAGCGACTCAAGCGAGTGTTATTGTATTGGTTGAGAAAAACGTCGAGGCCCATTTTATCGGCAATCTTATTCAAAGATTGACGCTTCACTATTTTAGAGCGCATCTTAGTTAGAAAACCCTCATCTTTTTGCGGATATTTTTTAAAAAGGTATTCCGCTACGATGGTCCCAAGAACAGCGTCTCCTAGATATTCGAGCCGTTCATTACTTTGGACAGCGTATAACTTTTCGGAAGAAGCTGACTTGTGATAGAAAGCCAATTTGAAGATACCAATATTAGAAGGAGTAAAACCAACTAAGGAGCGAAGTCTTTTTGCAAAAAGCTTATCTGGGGAGAAAAAGCGATTGTAAAATTTGAAAAAGATCTTTAATAAACCAAACATAAATTGCGTTTTGGGCGGAATGGCCAATCACCGCTTTGTGATCAGGCATACACCGATTCAGGCTATTGGAAATCAATAGCTTGCCAAGTCAACTTGCAGAATCTTGATTAAGCTTGTCCTCCAAAGAAATAGATTCTTAGGCAAGCTCAATCCATTAAAGTGGTTTAGAAAAAGAATCCGTACTTCGCGCAGCCAAGAGTTTGCCTAAGGAGGCTAATGTGGGCCGGACGAACTACCGTGAGCGTTTTGGAATAGATGGTTTGAATTTTTCCAAGCCATTCATTCTCACCTCTAAGCGTTGTTAAAGATTATTCCTATTCTTGAAATTCATCATTTTTGAACAACACTAAGATTCAAATTTTCTAAAAACAACGGAGGAATTATGTCCTCCAAAACCAAAGGTATTGCTTAAAACCGATCTTACTTCTCTTTCCTGTGCCTCATTGAAGGTCAGGTTTAGTTTAGGATCGATATCAGGATCATCCGTAAAATGATTGATAGTAGGCGGCACAAAGTTGTGATTGACTGCCAGTATTCCCGCAATAGCCTCAATAGCACCAGCTGCTCCTAGGAGATGACCGGTCATAGATTTAGTTGAACTAATATTCAACTGATAAGCAGAGTCTCCAAACACACTGCGAATTGCCTTTGTTTCGGCAATATCTCCTAGTGGTGTGGAAGTTCCGTGTACATTTACGTAATCGAGGTCCTCAGGGTTCATTTTAGCATCATTTAATGCTTGAACCATCACATTTTTTGCACCAAGCCCTTCTGGGTGGGGAGCCGTCATGTGGTGAGCATCTGCGGTCATGCCGCATCCTACGATCTCTGCGTATATTTTTGCACCACGCGCTTTCGCGTGTTCTAATTCTTCTAATATCAACGATCCAGCGCCTTCTCCAAGTACAAATCCTTCGCGATCTTTATCAAAAGGTCTGGAAGCCGTTTGGGGATCATCGTTTCTGGTAGATAGTGCTTTCATGGCATTAAACCCACCAATTCCGGCATTTGTAACGGCCGCTTCTGAGCCTCCAGCGATCATAATATCCGCTCTTCCCCAACGAATATAATCAAAAGAATTGCAAAGTGCATGGGTAGAAGAAGCACAAGCAGAGACTGTTGCATAATTTATTCCTCTAAAACCGTACTCGATAGACAATTGCCCAGCAGCAATATCAGCGATCAATTTGGGAATCAAAAAAGGATTGAACCGTGGCGTTCCATCTCCATTAGAGAAAGCCATCATTTCATGTTCTATGGTAGAAAAACCACCAATTCCAGAGCCCCAGATCACTCCTGCGCGGTCGAGGTCTATCTTTTCGAGATCCAATCCTGAATCTTTCATGGCTTCACAGGTCACATAGACCGCATATTGGGCAAAAGGATCTAATCGTCTTGCACTTTTTGCATCCAACATTTCCTTTGCATTAAAACCTTTTACTTCACAAGCAAATTGAGTTTTAAATTTTGAAGCATCAAAATGAGTAATTTGAGCAGCGCCGCTCACTCCATTTTGCAAACCGTTAAGGTATTCGGAAACATTATTTCCGATTGGAGTCAATGCGCCAATGCCCGTTACAACAACCCTTCTCATATAATTTTGGTATTTGGTATCTTAGATGGTTTCGAGGATTTCTCGATTGGAAAGTTATTTTTACTTCGTTTATTAAAACTCAGAAAACAGCTTCTTATAAGGATTCCACTTTTGCCCTAATTAGTCCGTATTGAAAAAATGCTCGCGAATCTTTGATTGCTCCCTTTGCTTAGTTAGTAGCCAAAGTTGAAATCAGAAAGTTATTTTATATTATACTGAGTACATTGTAAAATAATTAACTTTCAATTTTGATGGTCTCTTTTTAGATT
>CAYQRA010000064.1:0-15247 GCA_964419315.1 uncultured Saprospiraceae bacterium
TGTTCAGATTCTGAAGGACAGTTTGTCCAAGACTTTGTAGCAGCATGGACAAAAGTGATGAACCTTGATCGTTTTGACTTGGCGCAGAATCCTGCTTAGGTCTAAACCGTTCTTGGTTGAATAGTTAAGAGGTGGTCTGGAAAACAGGCCACCTCTTATTTTTTTGATCTTCTTTTAGAAAGAAAGTATCCTAATCTAGTATCCATTTCATTTTCAAGAAAAATAAAGTCTCTCCTATTTTATTTTTCCAACAAATCAACTATCCCCAACGCCACTACTCAGAGCTTTTGCCAGACCAACTCCATCAATCCACTATTCGTTCGTTCTTCTCTAAGGTAAAAAACTTGACCGTCAAAGACCTTAATCGTCTTATAATTTTGGGTAGTCGTTTCTAGGATACTAAGCAATTGAGTTTCTCCAGTACGGGGATTTATTTCCTTGATTCCAATGCCCTTTTTCAAATCAAATATGCCATAGAATTTTTCGGTTTTGGAATCGATGATTACCCGCTTTAGCCATTTTTTATTTAATACATAATCGACTTTCACTTCAGATAAAAAGTCGTCTTCCTGATAGTGCTCGATCTTTTGTTCTATGTGATTAAGCAGAACCATTTTTTCTTCTTGGCGGCCAATATAAATCGGGTATTCCGGTTGGTAAAAAACATTCAATAAAAAATCTCCTGCTTCTTGAATATTTCGAACCCGATCATTATCACAGTCGTCTCCTATATGGGCAATATTCGTAATTTCTTGACTTTCAATGATTGTTTGAACATCCGATTGATAATGTTCCATTTGCTCTTCATTTGCGATTACTTTTAGTTCGTATTTTTCTCCTTTGGTAAAATCATACCTGGTAATGATACTCATCAAACCATTGTATCTTTTATTGACATAATAAAAGGCCGTTCCTATGATTAATTCACAGGGTCGAATAAAGTGATTAAAGTCGTCTAGGTTTATTTTTTTACCTAGACTCAATTGATTTTCTTCACTATTCAAAGGATAGGCGTGAGTCGCGGAAAGTAAATAAACCAAATCATCACAGCTTTTGAATAGTCCTTCCACGTATTTGACTTCTGATAATTTCAAGACGTTTTTTTCCGTTCCAAAAACATCGGTCAGAGAGAGTACGTACTTTTTAAAACTCCCATGATATTCCAATCTAAAAATTTGGTCACCTGCGATTTCAAAATCTAGCACGGAATATTTTTCTACATCAGAGATCGAATGAATCTGCTCCTCCACGCTTACGGTCACTTCATTAAGTAGATTTATTTTGGGCAATAAAAAAACAGAAAGTTCCTCCTGCGGTTCCTGTTCTATTATCAATTGTTCTGTTTGATAAGCCACATGGCTGATCCTTATAATCGCGGGCAATGTTTTGATTTCCAATTGGAACCTTCCATTTTTATCACTTATCGCTCCCCTGTTCTCCTTATTTATTTTTAGGTTAACGCCTTCTATCACTTGATTGGTATTAGCATCAAAAATTTGTCCTTGGTAAGTAAATTGACCAAAGGAAAGAGTTGCCAAACATAGATTGATAAAAACTAAGGCTAATCTCATGAGCGTAAGTTGAGGGGATTTAAAGATAAAATCCTATTTCAATTTAGGGAGATTTAAGGAAAGATGTTTGAAATATCTGTTGTTTATCGTTTCCCCAAAGGAGTTTTTTTTACCAGAGTAAAATTCTATTCTTTTGGTGCCGTCCAATAAGGACTATAAAATTCACTTACAAAAGTAGCAGTAGGATACAAGCTATGGTCTTTGGGGATTTTTTGCCATGTAAGGATTGCCTTTCGATACAATGCCTTTTTTTCCTTTTCTGATAGGGTTTTATCAGTAGCGGCCAAAGCAGACAAAGCTCTGCCGTAATAATAATGCGTATTTAGAAAATCAGGATATTTTTGGAGTAAAAGCTTAGACTGATCTATGGCTTCTTCGTAGGCTTGGCGCTTAATAGTGGCTTTTAATTTAGACAAATACATTAGCTTTTCTCTTTCTGGCCCCATGTCCCCTGCTGCCAATAAGGAATCCATTTTAGCCTGATAGATATTTTTTTTGATAGATTCGAAACGACGATAGTCAATGCTTGCTGGAATGGGCTTGGACACCAAGACAGTATCCTTTGTTCGGCACAAAAACCTGATTTCGGTTTTAAATTCACCACCAAGTAAAAGGTCATTATCAATGGTACCACAAACATAGTGGTCTGATGGAATGGAAGAATAGCCCTTTCCGGTTCCACACGATCCACGATAAGTATCTATCCTTTCCCATTCCCCCAGATCGTTCTTTGCTTGCTTTTCAAACTTAAACACTCCATTCCTACCATGATAATCAATACTGGAATCCCGCTGATTGATGACATATACATTATGGTAATCGCCTACTTTAGAGGCACTCGCCAAAACATAGGCTTGTCCTTTTTTTAGGGTATTCTTTTGTTCTAGTTCAAAGATACGGTAAGCTGGATAATTAAAATCCTGCGCAAGCAAAAGAGGAGAATAATGGAATAAAAGAAAAAATAAGGTAGGTATTTTAATCGCATTCATTAGCCGTTTCAATTTATTGATTTTTAGATAGAACGGGCATGATTCGCGGAGCGTATTTGGATGATTAATTTTAATAATTTGCAATGATTTAAAATTAGACCAGACCATCGGTGGACGGAGCACCTATTTTTCTTTTGGGGGATGGTGGATCATTTGCATCATCTCGATCATTCGCGTCTTGGTAATGGGACGGATTTGATCTTCTTTCAGTTGACAATCTTCTACAATTAAGACTTCGATTTGTAGTTCATCATCAATTGATTTTATGAGTACTTTTGATTTCAGGTTTTTTGTATCTGGATAATAAGGTAGATCACTTTCTAGCATACCATCGAGTTCTATATCTTCTCCAAAGCTCAAGCGTTCCAGTATTTTCAAAAAACCAATATGCGGCAGTAGCACCCAAACCTTCCAAAAGAAAAAAGGAGTATCGTGTTTTTCGAGGTTAATATTTAGGTAAGCGCTGGCATATAAGGATTTACCATCCACAAAATAGAATCGATTAAAAGCTTCTACTCTTTCCACTCTCTCCTGATCAGTCATATCCACCATAATTCTCGGCAGGGGTATGTCCAAACCTCGATAAATATCATGATTCTGTTTGCATACTTTACATTTGTACTCTTCCATTCATTTTCGTTTTCAATGCTTAGGTGTTGTAAAAAAGAGAGTATGCTACGATAAACTCTCCTTTCAATTTGCTTTAGGGAAACCAATTTTAGCCTTGCTCCAAGACATTGGAACGAGGAAAAAATTTTTCATCACGGGTCTAACAAACTTTAATTGCAATTCTTTATTATAGTAAAAGAATTTAAAACAAGGCGCCAATTTTTGTTGGATAAAACTCTATGGATATACGTCAATTCAAAAAATTGAAGAAACCATTTTGCTCTAATTATTTCAGATGCGATTAAGGTAGATAATTTTCACTACTTCTGGTCCAATATTCGTAAACTTTTCTCCAAAAAATAATTTATGCAGTGCTTAGCTTTAGAAAGCAAATGGTGCTGTTTATATTCTGAATAGTTACTTTTCAATTACATCTAATCTGTATAAAGAATAAACTACCTGTTAAAAATCAATATTCCTACAAAACCAAAAGTAAACAATTTAACTACAAAATAATTATCTTTTTCGTCGCATAACGTTCTCCATTTTGAAAACTCAAAAAATAAACTCCAGAAGTAAGGCCAGAGAGATCAATATAATTTTTACTATTCTTGCGAAGGTTTGCCCTTAGGACATTTTCTCCCAGCAAAGAAAAAAGTTGACAACTTTCTGCAGCCTTATTCAAAATGACTAGCGGTTCCAATTTTGAAATTGGATTAGGATAAACTTGGATAGCTTCCTGTTTTCTTAGTTTCTGGTTGTTTAGCTTTAGGGGAGCTAAAAATTGCGTAGCCCAAAAGTATTCACCAAAAAACTTCTCCGCTACTCCTGTAAAGGCCAAACTACCGCTTTCTAAAACAGCCAAATCTGTTACCCTTTCATCACCAAAATTTAAGGCGCCATAGCGATATTCTCCAATCCGTTCGCCAGTTGTGGCATCTATTTTCAAAACCAAAAAATCTTTAAACGAGGACGTACCGGGTTCTCCACTCCTCCCCCCTACATACACAAAACCATCTTTATACTTTAAGACTCCCGTCCCTTCAAAATTATTAACTTCATAAACATACCTATCTTCCCAAAGCACATTCCCCTCTGAATCCAACTTGATGGTCAGTACATCCCCATTAGTATAAACGGGCGTACCATGACCTTCGCCATGATGTTTTCCAGAAATGTAAATATTGCCTTGATCATCTTCCACAAGGTCTTCCAATTGGTCACCGGAAACATTCTGCGGTAAATTAGTAGGATGCTTATAAGACCAAATAATTTCTCCTTGCTCCGTGATTTTATACATTTTATATCCCCCCGAAGTTCTAATCAATAATTGAGAATCCCGACTAATAATCGCCTTGTCTACCGAATAAAGTTCTTCAAAATCAGGGGCAATCGAATAAGATCCATCTATATGAACTTTTAAGATCGTAAACTCATTGAAAGACTTTTTTCCAAAAACCAGCCAACTATTTTTATAAGCTAACATTTCTTTCCGAAAGTCAAAATCGATCATTTCGCCAGCGGCAAGTTCAATATCCCATAATTTATCCCCATTTGTGTGATAGGCAAAAAGCATCAATCGGGTTTCAGATTCCTGAGGTGGATCTGTTGGATTTAAGGCATAATCAAAAGTCTTTTCTACGGATACGAGGAGGAGAGAATCCTGGAGGAGGCCGAGCGAATAAGCGGTATAGGAAGTATCTTGGGGACTGAATATTTCTTTTTCCCAAGCTATAGAACCGGATGGATTAAATTTTTGGAAGACCGCTTTCTGTTTATTGTAGCCGACGGTTTGCCACTTGAGCAGATAGGGATGCTCTTCTTGATCGAGTTCCCAAGCGATGATAAGAGAGGCCGTAGTATCGCTTTGCTCGCTGGCATAATCTATTTCAGAAAACAGATTTCCCAAGGTATCATACTTGAGCATTTTGAATTTGGCAAAATCATCATTTTTATTGCTACTCACCCCAAAAACTTGTAGGGTATCTTGGTCTAATTGCAATTGAGGCGTATCAAAAAGAGGGCTCCTTAGGTCTACCGGATGATAATCCGACCAAGACAAAGAATTCTGTGCGCCTAGGTTATGGAGAACAAAGCAAATAAGGATCAGGGGAAAGATCGACTTCATAGCTTTTCGTTTCGTTTAAATCAATTGCTGCGAGTGAAGCTACAAAATCGTTTCTAACAAAACATACTTATTTTTTCCTTTTTTTTGCCGCTAGGTAGACAATTAAATCATTATCTATAGAATGAAGTTGTTTTAAAATAGATAGATGATTTTTTTGCAAGTCATTGATCTCCAACACTTCAGCTAATTATTTTCACCGTAGCTTTGGCTACGAAAAAATAATGGAGCTTCGTCTTGAAAACCAAGCACTTACAATAATTCTCAACCTCCATTTTAAAACAACTTCAATACCCAATAGATCAAAAGCAGTGAGACATTTATCAATAATACCCCGATGCTTTTGACCTATCTGGATTTATTTTTTACTCCTGCAATAATTGTTTCATCGTAGGAATCACTACTTCTATCCAACCCTGTCTGGATTCTTCATATCTCTTTTGGCCATTGGCCACATTGGAAAAATCACCTTGCTGAATCGTTAGTAAAGTTCCTTTTTCTTGTGGTGTGATTTCATAAGTCAGGGTGGCATAATTCTCAGGAATATCCTCCATGTCTCCATTGGGATCAAAGGTGGTGGAACTTAATATTTTACCTTCTTCGTAGGCTACTAATTCTCCTTTTACGTAGACCACCTCTGTACCATCTTCGGTTTTTCCTTTCCAATTCAATGGCCCACCAACTTCCCAATTGGATTCTACTTCGCAGCCGAACATGTATTGTCGAGTCATTGTTGGATTGATTAATAAATCCCAAACTTGCGCTGCAGGAGCTTTAAATAATACTTCTTCTTTAATTATCAATGGTTTGCTCATTTTTTCAATTTTTATGTGAATAGAATTTTTATTGCAAAGCTCAAAATTCCTAAATATTAAACTTGATCGCTTACAGAATCAGGATTTTTTCTTACACTATTGGGAGTCACTCCAAATTGCTTTTTAAAGGCATTGGAAAAATGCTGGGGCGAACTGTATCCGGTTTCGTATGCAATTTCCTTAGCCGTTTTATCCGTCCCCAATAATAATTTTTTCGCCAAGCTCATTCTACAATTGTGAATGTATCCGAAAACGGTCGTCCCAAAAAGTTCTTTAAATCCTTTTTTGAGTTTGTACTCATTGATCCCGACGAGCTTCGCCAACTCTATAATCGTAGGTGGATTTTCAATCCTAGAATTTAATAAGTCTTTGGAAGCGATTAGCTTTTTTCTATCTTTTTCTGTTTTGACAAATTGCTTGGAATCATTCTGCGCATACAAATCCGCCTGTAGCACCAATAACTCAATACTCTTAGAGAGTAAGAATAAATCTTTCAATTCATTTTGGTAGGTGCATTGAATAATTTCCTGAATGACTTGTTGGATCTTAAAGGTATTGGTTTTCCACTGCTTTGCGAGAATATCGTTTTTTTGAGTTATTACTTTTTCCGTAAATCTTTGGAGCAAGTCATTTCCATGCTGTCCAATTTCGATAAAGGCAGCTCGCGAAAAATTAACCCCAAAGGTTTCTATTCGCACACTTTTATTATACACTTCCAAATCTAAGCCATTGGAGTAAATAATATTATTGTGGTGACCAGACAAATCAAAACGACTGTTTAATTGAGTACAGCTAAATTCATAGCTTCCTTGTAGACCAAAGTGCAAGCGTACATAATCCGTATCGTCTGTGGACTTGACCTTTTCCTGTTGGGAATAGTCGATAATATTATGGGAAATGTGAATATTGTCGAGCTGCCAATTTTGAGAAATTCTATTTTTTATCGGATTCATAAAGCGTACTGGTTTTGCAAAGGTCTACTTATTTTGCAAGCGCAAGATAAGTAAGTTATAAAGAAAAACCGTAGTAATAAATCTTAAAAAGGAAAGTGCCATAATAAACAAAACAGGACATTCTAAAGGCAAGAAACCTTAGCGTTTTACAATCCTACGTTGCGTAATAAACTGGCCAGTTTTTTTATCCAGTACTTTGAGCAAATAAACACCAGTGGGAAAAGGCTTTAAATCAATTTCGTCAGTCCCTAGATCAACCCTAGACAAAAACGATCCAGTCATCGTATAGATGTCTACCATAAACTGATCTGTTTCCTTGCTCGTAAAAACAAGTCCATCGCTTGGATTTGGGAAAAAGGCAATGGCTGGTTTTAAATCTCGTGGAGGATCAGCGGCAGAAACTTCGCCTGTACAATTGAATTTATAGAGTCGCATCTCGCTATCCGCAAATAAGGTTTCCAATATCAATTCATCTTCTGGAGTAATCTTTAGAGAGACTGGAATTTCTTCGGCCAGCGCAAACACTTTGCTACAAATCACATTTAGATCTGCATCGAATTTATACAATCGAATATCTCCGGCATCTACCGCACTAAAGTAAAAATCACCATTGGAAGTAAATGCAAAATTGTTTTTCCCAAAAGGAAACAAACCACAATCTGGTAATTTTACCCGCTTGATTAATTGAAACAAAGTATCTCTGACATCAATTACGGTATTGTCTTCTATACAGCCTTCCTCATCTACACTCCTGCCGTAGTAAGTGGAATAAATCCTGTCCTTGTACACACTGGCCAAAGCACCATCCGAAAGGCCACCAGAAAAGTTTTCATCGAAAGAATAAAGCCCTATTTTTTCTCCTTCGTAATTAAAACTTCCAACGGCTCTTGAATTAAAAGAAGTCCCATTAACAACGGTATCGCTTACATCACCATATAAATAAAAAGATTCTTCTAAAAAAACGCCATCGAGCAAAAACTGAACATCTATCAAGTCCTTTACAAAGACCTCATTTGTTATTAAATCAATTTTTTCATATTGATAAGTTTGACCAATGATCGGAAAATTCGGCGATTGTGTATCAAAAATAATATAGGTCCAAACTGCCGTAATTTGTTGATCTTTGATAGAGATAGTCGTTGGATACATGGTACCAGCAAATGTACCAGAAGTTCTTACGATTTCACCAGCCCCAAAAGGTATGATATCAAAGGTGTAGATATCGGAAAGGAGTAAATCCGAATCGAAGGAGATGACGGTTCTTCTTTGCGAATTCCATATTTCGGAATTATTGCTTCCCTGATCGTTTGGATAAAGTCGCCTTCCTCCCACCAAGTAGAATTGATCGCCTTCTCTTAAAAGCTGACCATTATAATAAAGGCTATCGGTAAAAGGCAATGGCAATTCTTTGAGGATCTCCCCTTCCCAATTTATTTTTACCAGCTTATTATTTGGCAATTCTTCAATAAAATAAATGATGCCATCGTCCGCTTCAATGGAATTGAATATTCCAGTATTTGTAAAATTTAAATCACTAAAATTATCGAGTGTTTGTCCATAAGACCATAAAACGAAAGTAAACAGCAGACTAAAAGTTAGGGAGATTTTCATAGTTTATATTATTTGCAAAGGCAAACAATAATTTAATAAAGTTGTTCATCAAGACTTTAGTGCATGCTAGCCTAATGAACTTTCATTTGCCTATTTACGGCTAAAAATTTTGAGCCATCTCCCTAAGCTTATACAGCTGTCGCTATAGTCTTTGAAAGCTTTGCCCTTCTTACTCTACTGATTAACGGTATGAATATTGTTCCATGAATTTATACCCTTCTTCCCACCACTTACTCCCCTAAAAGGCAGAATAATCAAACAATCTCCGAAATTCATCGTAAAAGAAGCTAGAGATTTCCCCAGATCTGTTTTGCCATCATTTTGAACTTGCATGTTAATAGACCTTTTATTCGAGGTAAAAGACCAATACAAAGGTTTTATTTGCGATCCATCATAATATGATTTTATGAAGTTTCTTTACTTCTGTTTCCTTTTTAGTATTGTGCAAATTAGTTTTGCCCAATCCTCTACCCTATTTGAAGATAGCTTTTCTGAAAGAACCACCGATCAAGAAAAATTCTCCATTTATCTAGATTCCATCGACAAATACCTGTACCGAGATATTCAAATCACCGAATTGGCACTCGCTGAATGTCAAAAGATATTGGATAAAAATAATCCCCTCTCTGACTCGCTTCTACTTAGTTTTGCTATACAAAAGATCTTCTATAACCACAACATGGCAAATCCCTTAGAGGCCTATCGGATTATCACCAACTGGGAGAATACCTTTGAGAAAAAATCAGTTTCCGAACATCAAGAAAGAAGCTTCAACTATATAAAGGGTTTTACTTACATGGCCATTGGAGATTTGGAAGCTGCCCAAAAAACCTATTATGAAAACCTAAAAAAAGCGGAAGCCAAAAAGGATACGAAGACGATGATTAGAAACATCTATTCGCTAGGGCAATTATACAATGATGAAGGAGATTATGAAGCGGCAGTGGAATCTTTTATAAGGATTTTGGACTATGCCGACACCGTCTACGTGAGGCCATCTAGTCTGACCTTATTTTATAGTGAACTCGCAGAATCTTACGTGGAACTGGGGCAAAAAAAGCAAGCATTAGCATCGCTCGAAGAGGCTTATAAAATTTCGGAGGAAAATAATTTACAAGTTTTAAGGTCTGTTATTTTATTGCAAAAGGGGAATCTGTATTTGGCCGAAAAAGATTTAGCGGCGGCAAAAAAAATTCATGCTCAAGTACAAAAGTCAAATGAAGCGGCCCAAGATGAATTTATCATAAGCGATACCAAAAAATTTCTTACTCAATTATATCTTGCAGAAAAAAACTATGCGAAAGCTTTGGAAGTCAATAATGACCTTCTGGTAACGACTGACTCCACCAATATCGCCCAAATCATGGGGGCCCTAAAAAATGCTCATGAAATCTCAAAAGAGATACAAGATTTTACTGCTGCCTATGATTATCTTTTGGCATTTAACGCCATGAAAGAAAAAAAGGAGGAAGATGCTAGAAAACAAAAAACAAGTTATCTAAAAATTAAATTTGATTCCGAGCAAAAGGAAAAAGAGAATGCAATTCTGGCTTCAAAAGTCTTACAAAATCAGACCGAAAGTAAATTACTGTATCTCTGGTTGGCCTTTTTAGGTTTGACTTTAATCGTCTTGTTTGGTGCCTTTTATCAAAAAGGAAGGTATAGTAAAAAACTAGAAACCGAAGTTTTTAAACGAACCATGAATTTGAGTAATTCTAATAAACTCCTAAACAAATCCAACGGAGAACTTAAAGAATTCAATCGAATATTGTCGCATGATCTAAAAGAACCCCTTAGAAGTATCATTGGATTTAGTCAACTCGCAGATCGAGCAAATTTGAAAAACGCAAAAGTAAAAGAGTATTTAAATTATGTTATTGGGAGTGCCAAACAACTCGAAGAGCTGATAAAAAAAATACATCTATTTCAAAAACCTGACTTGAATAAGAAAAACGAAATGGAGGAGATCAATATCCAATCTTTTTTGAATGACACCCTGCAAGAAGTACAAGATAAGTATCCAGAAAAACTCATTCAATTAAGTCACAACACCACCCCAGACATTTTCCATTCTTTTGAAAAGCTAAAAACTATTTTCCAAGTACTTACAGACAATGCCGCCAATTATAACGAAAACAAAATTGTAACTATTCACATCCATTATTATTTCAAAAATAAAAATCACTTTTTTGAAATTACCGATAATGGCATTGGTATCTCAAAAAATTACCACGGTCAAATTTTCAAAATGTTCAGGAGATTGAATAATAGAGAAGCCTACCAAGGCTCCGGAATGGGATTGAGCATTGCTCAAAAACTCGTCCAAGGTATGGGTGGAGAAATAAAGGTTTTGGATTCTAAAAAACAGCAAGGCAGTACCTTCCAAATTCATTTTCCTGAATCAAAGGCCGTACTCGTCTCTTAGTGCGAGTTCTATTTTTAACACGCCCTTATTGTCTCCTTTTATCTTTCTGCTAAGATCGCAAGTATTTGAGCTACCGTATCTTTTACTTCCACATTGGTAATACTAAACGCTTTTTCAGGGGTTTCCAAAGCTTCAAATTGGGACGCTAATAAGGACGGAGACATAAAGTGATCGGACCTTTTTTCTAATCTTTCCGCAATGAGGTCAAAATCATTTTGCAAGTGAATCCATAGGCAATGCCCCTCCAATCCTTTTTCAAGAATCAAGCGATACTTTTCCTTTAGCGCCGAACAAGCAATGATCAATCCATGCGCCTTATTTTTTTCCTGAGCAAAGCGATTGATGGCTGCTAACCAGCCCCAACGATCCTCATCTGTCAAAGCATTTCCTGCTTGCATTTTCTGGATATTTTCCACCGGATGAAAATCATCTCCGTCGTAAAATGGTATAGCTGTTTCTTTACTTAGGGCTTGACCAATCGTGGTCTTGCCACAGCCAGATACCCCTATGATATAAATTACTAAATTGGACATAAAAGTGTTTAAAAATTTTCAAGGATCGCTAGGACTCCATTGAAAGAAATAATGCAAGCAAAAATCAAGGCACTTATCATCCCAAGGTTTAGGACAATTCCTGCTTTATGCGCTCCCATCAGGGACTTTCTATTGATTAAAATCAGCATACAAAGAATCACAACAGGAAGGATAAAAACATTAAATACTTGAGTCAGTATTTGAGCATTGATCGGATTCACTCCAAAGACCGGAACGGTTAGTCCAACCAAACAGGCGATGCCCGTTAAAACCTTAAACTGCTTCGACTCTAAATCTAATGTACCTTTGGAAAAGTCGGCAAGTAATAATGGAGTAATCATTAGAATTGGAAAAATAGAAGAGAGCCCAGCCGCCAAGGTCCCTAAGAAAAATATTGCGATGGCAAATTTACCAGCGATTGGCTCTAAAGTTACGACCATGTCTAAAACTCTCGTTACGACTTCTCCTTTTTCATAAAAAGCGCCCATAGCTACCGCCATGATCGCTCCACTGATAATAAAGATCAATAGCGCCGCCCACATGGCATCTGTTTGTTGTTCTTTGAGATTATCTTTGGTCCATTTTTTACCTTGAATAAAAAGTGGTCTCGACAAGAAAGTCGCTGAAGCCATAGTCGTTCCAACAAAAGCAGCGACCAGCATTTTACCGCCCTCAACTTGTGGGATACTCGGTAGCATTCCAAGCAAGACATCATCCATTGGTGGCAAGACAACGAAAAAAGACAACAAGAACGACAAACCCATCAAGCTGACAAAGAGGATCAAAATTTTCTCAAAAAAGGAATATTTACCATTGAGTAGGATAAAATACATCACAGAAATAATGAAGGTCGCGATCCCTAAAACCCACCAATACTCACTTCCTTTTACCGCTGGAAAAAACATGGCAATCGTTTCGAAAATAGCATTCGAAGATATACCAAGAATACCGATAAGTGAATTCCATTGCCCAAAGGTGATCCCAATAATGATTAGGATACCAATAGGTCGACCAAAGGTCAAACGCTTTTTAAAACTATAAAGCGCAGTCTCTCCGGTCACTAAATAATAGCGACCATATGCCTCCATCATGACCCAAGAAAAAACACAACTTAAAAACAAGACCCAAAGTAGTTGCATACCAAATCGACTTCCAGCAACAATCATAGAAGTAACACTTCCCGTTCCGATGGTATAGCCAATTGCAAAAATTCCAGGACCAATACCCAATAAGAATTTTAAGATTTTAGATAGCATAAAGCATAAATTCAAGGTTCAATGATCGTCGAAAGTAACCAAAGGAATTCAATTATTCCAAATTTAGTCAAACATTCCCACAGCATCCCAAAATGAAGGTTTTGATTTTTTCCAATAAGGATAATTCACTTCCCTCCAAATAGATCAGACCACAACAAGAAGTCGCCAGACTGCTGCCCGAAAGAACCTCGGTCAATTTTCATTTCTTTTTAAGCAGCCAGATGGTCCTTACTCCATTGCATAATCTCTGTCAATAAACTTTCTAAGGTTTTTCCCTTTTTGGTAAGTCGATATTCCACCTTTGGAGGAATCACGGGATAAGATTTTCTGAGCACCAATCCCTTTTTTTCCAAATCTTTCAATTGCTGGGAAAGCATTTTTTGGCTAATGCCATTGATCGCTTTGTTTAGTTCATTGAAGCGCATCACTTTTTTTAGCAGCAATAGCCAGATAATTACTGGCTTCCATTTCCCGCCAATCTCTGACATAAAAATAGTGATGGGGCATTCTTTGGCCTCTGTATATTTTTTTTCATTTTTTTTCATTTCAGAAAATGTTGATTGTCAATAATTCGGAGTAAAAAGTAAGTAAGTAACCAAAAGGTAAGTACTTGTTACAAAGTTAGTTAAAACCTAGATTTGTGCAAAAACAAGAATCATGGAAAAGAAAATAATTGTTATTACTGGTGGTACTTCTGGTATTGGTTTAAGCTGTGCGCAATATTTAAAAAACAAAGGCCATCAACTGATTATCACGGGCAGAAGTCAAACGAACCTAGATAAGGCGCTGGCCACTTTGGGAGACCATGCAGAAGGCTACCTTTCTGACACTTCCAAAATAGATCAGATTGAAGATTTGGTCAATCAACTAAAGTCAAAAAATTATCTGATTGATGGTTTGTTTATCAATGCTGGAATTTTTAAAGCCGCTAGTTTTGAAGATACCGAAGAAGCACTCTTTGACGAAACGATGAATATCAATTTCAAGGGTGCTTTTTTTACGGTACAAAAATTCCTGCCCATTCTTAAAAACCCTGCCAGTATCGTTTTAAACACCTCCATTGTTGTCTTTAAGGCCTTTGCCAACACCAGCATCTATACCGCTAGTAAAGCAGCTTTGGAAAGTATTGCCAAGGTGTTGAATCTCGAATTGGCGGACCGAGGAATTAGAGTAAATATCGTGAGTCCGGGGGTGACCAAAAGTCCCATTCAAAAAAAATCTGGGATGACGGAAGAAGCCATTGATTCGCTTTTGGAACACTTTTCGAATACGGCTCCGATTGGTAGAATTGTTTTGCCTAGCGACATTGCACCGATCGTTGCCTTTCTAATGTCAGAGGAGTCGATGGTATTAAGGAATGAGAAAATAATTATTGATGGCGGTACGACCTTATGATTTGGGACAAGGTTTCTTTTTATTCAAATAGGTAAGAGAAAATTCAGAATAAGTGGAAAGGTTTTTTGAGGCATTCAAAATCAATTCTACGAACAATATAATTGTTAGACCATTCCAAAACCTCTTCATTACCTTTACTTTTAGATATTACTTTTGACTGTCTAATACCTGACAAAAAAGTGATCCCTATCTCAACATTTCTCCTATAAGTTTTTTATCTTGTTAGTAGATTCGAATATTATTGACCAAACCATAAAGTTTTATGGTCGCTCGTCAATAGATCTCTTATTCGATGATCTATCTCGACAGCAATACAAAAAAATTAATAATGGAATGTGCGAAGGATAATCAATTATCCTAGTCTGTTCTATAGATTACTTTCTCTTGGTTCTAAGCCTTAATTGGGTATTGATCCAACGGAGCATTCTTTGCCTCGACCCTAGTAGATCGTATTTTTTTGTAGTGCCAATAGACCGTTCTTCTCTTATTACTTTATGGAATAATAATTTGATTTTTTAACCTGATAGCCTTTGTGCTATCCTCAATATTTTTTCATGAAAAAAATAAAAAAATCCTTGCCTAGTTTTCAAAAAGCTTCCATTGATTTTGATCAATTGAGTCAGATCAAAGGGGGAGATAGTGGCCCATTCGACCTATTCCAAGATGCAAGTAAAGATCCCTATATACCATGGGGCCCGCCAACAAGAAGCTAAAGCTGATTTTTCACCCGGATAAAGAAATATTTTATCACAAAAAAATGTTCTATGAAAAAAGTAAAAAAATCCTTGCAAAATTTACAGAAAGCTTCCATTGATTTTGACCAATTGAGTCAGATCAAAGGGGGAAGCATTACTACTCCTCATGATCTATTTTCCGCTCGTTCTGCTCCTTATGATAATGATGAACCGGATGAAGAATTACTTTAACGAGCTAAGAAGTTGTTTTAAAATAGATAGATGATTTTT
>CAYQRA010000065.1:0-1007 GCA_964419315.1 uncultured Saprospiraceae bacterium
TAATGCCAAGGCGGCAGAATAAGAACTGCCTACCAAGATGATGGGCTTTTTTTGATTTAATTCAAAAGCATAATCAATCGCGGCCTCAATATCTGGTTTGGCATCCAGATATCCGGTGGCTAATTTTTGCGCTTTTGCGCGGTCTTTGGTTTTATTATTTTCTCCAAAAACTTTCATCCCTGATCGTTGATCAATGACTAGACAAGAATAACCAAGTCGATTAAACTTAGGCGCTGTTTCTCGATATTCCGCTCGATTACAATGAGAGCGATGGCAACAAAGCAGTAGTCCTTTTGCTTTTTTTACTTCATAAAAATCAGCTGTAATGAGGAGACCATCTTTGGAAGGAAATTCTATTTCTTGCATACTGTTAATGGTTCTTTTAAAATCTCGTGTTTGAGTCCACCAAAAAGAAGGAAAAACACTTCTTTTAGTCGCTTTTTTTCTTTCTTTTTGATGGACCACGAAATTTACAAAAGAAGGTTTAATGGTTCTTTTAAAATCTCGTGTTTGAGTCCATTCAAAAGAAGATTTTAGGTTTTTAAAAATTTGTAAAGACTTCCCTAATACCATCCTGAGATAGGTGGCATTAAGGAAGTCTAAGTGAGTTTAGTCTTCTTTTACTGCTAGGAGTATTTCAACTTCTGCATCCTTTGGATTTTGCGCTTTCGCTCCATAGCGTTCAAAATCGACCGTGTAAGTTCGACTCAAATCTTTTTGCCAGATGTCCAACCATGTTTCATACACTACTCCTTTGGTAAGATCTCCTTTAGAAATAATTTTTTGATAATCTCCGCCTGCAAAAGATTGTCCGACCATTCCGGGAGGAATGGTTTCGAGAGAATCCACTTTGCAACCCAAGATCGTATCATAGGCTTCCGTATGATCACTTTCGTAATTGGTGTAGAGGGAAAAAATAGTATCCTCTAGCTTATTGGGGATTTTTGCCAAAAGGCCTTCTCCCATAAAACGTTGCCAGAGTTGTCCAATGTCTTGTGCGGCTTGCC
>CAYQRA010000065.1:1017-15156 GCA_964419315.1 uncultured Saprospiraceae bacterium
CATATGGCGTGTGACTTGCCCATCCGCATTGCTGGTTCTTACTTTGATTCCAATGACTTGAAAGGCTTCAATTTTTACTTTTTGCATCTTTTTTAATTTTGTTTGATACAAAGATATAGCCATCGAGTGTCAAAGGTATGTCAGGGGTTGAATATTAAGTTGATTTATTGATTTTTTCTGTTTAAAATCTCCAAACTTTTCAAAGAAGGCCCCATTTTTTCCTAGCCGCTTTAAAATATTCTTGGAGGCTTATTTGATGCGGTTCAAAAGTAGCATTGCTTACTCTGAGCGTTTGAATGCGATCCAGTCTAAAAGCTCGAAAATCATTGCGCAATTGACAAAAGGCATGTAAAACCCAATTTCCTTGGGTGTGAATCAAGGCAAAAGGTTCTATTTTTCTTTGGCTTTTTTGATCCGTTAAGGAAAGATATTCCAAATCCATTACTTGAAAATTGGTAATTGCCATTTGTACCCTAATGAGGTAATTACTTGTTTTCCCATTGTCCAAATTAGATCTAACTTCTAGTCTTTCGGTCAATAATTCTGTTTTACCTTTTTGTACAAATTGTAGAATGGATTTTATTTTCTCAATCGCACTTGCATATTGGTCGATCAGCGATTGATCTTTATTTTTATTGATGATTTGTTCGGCCGTAATCAAGGCATGTGCTTCTGCTTCCGTAAACATGACAGGTGGCAATTTATAGCCTTCCATGATGCTATAGCCTTTTCCTTCCTCCGTGAGGATTGGGATTCCAGATTTTTCGAGGGTTCGAATATCTCGATAAATGGTTCTAATGCTTACTCCATGTTTTTCCGCTATTTCTCTGGCGGTCAACAAGCGCTTAGATTGCAACTGTGTCAAAATAGCCGTCAGTCTGGCTAATCTAGGTTTGTCTTTATCCATAATTATTGGGTAAAAGAAAAAAACGCAATAACTTTCTATTGTTAGAATTTAGTATTATATTGACATAAGTAAATATTTAAGCTAAAGATTTTCCTTATTTCTCCTCCTTCTCAGAATCATTTTTTCTGACCTTGTAAAGAGCGTATCAAGCTAAAAGTCAAAACCTTAAGGTGTCAATTTAGAATATAATGTACCCTAGCGAAATCCCGTTACGGTATAGTTTGCGTTATTCGGAAGGTATTGTTTGTTAAAATTATATAGGTTCATTCCACTGACTTAGAGAGAGTCTGGTTTGTAAATTGAGTTTGCAAATCTCCACCAGGAATAGCTATATTCTAACATCTTACCTCCTCCGAATATAATAACTACTGGCGTCTTCTTTTCCCTAATTGAAGATGCTGGTGGTTCTTTTCTACTTTTGGTGCTTGGACAAATCCCTTTTTGCTAAAGCAAATCCAAAACTTGACTTGGCGGCCTGCCAATCACAGCTTGATCTCCATTAATCACAATCGGCCGTTCGATCAATTTAGGATATTCCACCATCGCTGCAATCCATTGCGCTTCTGTGAGTTCCTTTCCTTTAAATTGCTCTTTATAAATACTTTCTCCTTTTCGAATCAATTGAGCCGCAGAAATCCCCAATTTCTTTAGGATATTTTTTAGTTCTTTTTGGGTCGGGGGATCGACTAGGTACAATACAATTTCTGGAGTTTGTCCATTTTCTTCGAGAAGTGCAAGGGTTTCTCTACTTTTGCGACAACGAGGATTGTGATATATTTTCATCTGTCTATTTTATTATAAATTACGGTCAGGCTTACCCTGATTAAACCGTCATTTCCTTTGCGTGTTAAATTACTATTTAAGAGTATGTTTAAATTTAGTTCGCCTATTCAGGCTCATGAACCTTCGGTTTCTATCAACTGAAAACCAATACTTTACGAACCCCGCAGCAAGTACGGGACAGGCCTGACTTCGAAATAATGAATTCATTTAGCTCGCTAAACTCATTAATTATTTCTTCCTCAGAACCATAAATTACTGATTTTCAACCTAAAATAAATTTTAAACAGGCTCTAATGCCGATTTAATCTTGGATTTCTCCTAGTTATAAAGGTATAGCCTTTATCTGGATTCCACACAATCATCATAGCGCAATTTGAATTTGTTCTAAAAGCGCTGCTTAATGTTGAAGTGGTTTAGAACAAACCCTTATTTAAAAATGATCAACAAAATTCATAAATACCAATGATCTGGAAAACCAATACCACTGTAGAAATTGTTAATCAGTCTTCTTCCCATTGTATGCCTGGCTTTTTAGGGATAGAAATAACCGAAATTGGCGCAGATTTTCTCCTTGCCAAAATGCCCGTAGACGAACGAACGACTCAGCCTTTTGGGATTTTGCACGGTGGAGCTTCCGTGGTACTTTCGGAGTCCTTGGGCAGTGTTGCCTCTACGTTATGTATAGATTTGGCTAAAAATGCCATCGTAGGTGTGGAGGTGAATGCCAATCACCTTAGACCCGTGCCTAAAGGAAAATGGGTTTATGCCCGAGTAAGTCCGATAAAAATAGGTAGACGCCTGCATGTTTGGAACACAGAAATCACCAATGAAGAAGGAAAATTGGTCTGTACCAGTCGTTTAACGGTAGCCGTTATAGAACAAGTGAACTCGTGAGTTAAAAGGATTTCATTTCTTTAAAACAACAAAAGCTAAGAGATACTTTCCTTGTTTTCTCTTCGAAGTTGTTTAAAAAAGCCCTCAATGATTTCTTCTTCTATTATTCAACATTTAGGGTGATTTCATTCTTGTTCCTTTGGATTTCTTTATTAATTTTGGTCTGTATAATACTGCTTGACCAAACCATCAATATTCCTAAGTGAAAAATAAATATTTTGACTTAATTGATCAAACCTTCTTTTTCCCACAAGATGGTTTTGATCTTGACGAAGGCTACTTAACTTTTCATGGATTCTCTCTCAAATATCTCATCGACAAGTATGGAACGCCTTTGAAATTGACCTACCTGCCCAAGATTAGTTCCCAGATAAAGAAGGCCAAAAATATGTTTAACCGATCGATTAAGTCGATTGGCTATACAGGTAAATATCATTATTGCTATTGTACCAAAAGCTCTCATTTTAGTTATATCCTCGAAGAAGTTTTAAGCAATCAGGTTCAACTCGAAACTTCTTCTACCTTCGATATTGATATCATTAGAAGATTGTTTGCCAAAAAACAACTAGACAAATCTATTACTATTCTCAATAATGGTTTTAAAACTACGGAATATGCTCAGCGGATTGCTGATTTAATTAATGATGGATTTAAAAATGTAATTCCCATTCTTGATAATGTCAATGAGATAGATCTTTTTAAGAAAAAAATCAATGAACCTTTTAAGGTCGGTATTCGAGTGGCGACCGAAGAAGAGCCCAATTATTCTGTATATACTTCGCGATTAGGAATTCGCAGTAGCGAGGTTTTGCCCTTTTACAAACGCAGATTAGCCAGACTCAAAAAAGTAGAACTTAAGATGTTGCACTTTTTCGTCGACACGGGAATCAAAGATACGCTCTATTATTGGGGAGAATTGAAAAAGGCGATCAAGACCTATTGCGAATTGCGCAAAATCTGTCCAAGTTTGGACTCTATCAATATCGGTGGAGGGATGCCCATTAGAAATTCTTTGGGCTTTGAGTTTGATTATAATTATATGGTGAAGGAAATTATTTTGATGATTCATCAGGCTTGTTCTGAAGAGGGAATACCTGACCCTGATATCTATACGGAGTTTGGAAAGTACACGGTGGGAGAAGCTGGTGCCATGATTTCTTCTGTGATTGGAGAAAAACAGCAAAATGATTCCGAACTTTGGTATATGGTCGACAATTCACTGATGTCTACCCTTCCCGATAGTTGGGGTATTAATGAAAGATTCATTTTATTACCCATCAATAAGTGGCAAAATGAATACACGCGGATAAATATCGGCGGTTTGAGTTGCGATAATTCTGACTTCTATAATTCGGAGATCAATGAAAACCAAGTATTCCTACCCAAAAACGAGGAAGGCGACACAGAAAAACTCTACATTGGCTTTTTCCATACGGGTGCTTACCAAGAAGCGCTCAGTGGCTATGGCGGCATCAAACACTGTTTGATCCCAAGTCCACGACATGTGATTATCGACAAAGACTCAAAAGGCAATTTTGTAGATCGACTATTCCTAGAAGAGCAAAGCTCCGAAAGTATGTTAAAAATACTAGGTTATTAGATCCTGTTTTCCACCCTACTCCCCCTTTCAGCCTTGATACCTCTTCCTTTCCCTCGATCATACTCTCCTGATTATCGACTATAGCGCTTAGCTTCCAATAAGCTAGCCGTTTGGGTTACCTAATACTGTACTTACAATCATTTGTGACCCTGCTCCAATCAAATGTTGTTTTTTTATCCAATATCATCAACTCCAAAACAGCACTTTTGCCAAATAAAATTAATTTTAACACCTATTCACTTTGATAAAAGTTGTAAAAGTCGTAATTTTCCGAAACAATAATCATTTTTATCTTTTAGATACTATTTCCATTAACTAATCTAAATCCGTTAAAATTTATGAATATTACTTTTAAGGAGCTTAGGAACATCAAGCACAGTCTTCCAACTGGGAGCATCAAACGCATCGCTGACCAATTATCTCTTTCTGATCAGACGGTGCGTAATTATTTTGGCGCTCAGAAATATGAGCAAGGAGATATCACTGGTAGGCATGTACAACCAGGTCCAGAAGGAGGTTTTGTTAGTTTGAAAGACACTAAGATTTTAGAAATGGCTCGAAAAATCATCTCAGAAACATCACAGCGGGCACTAGCTGCCGACTAAAAAAGAATTTAAAAAAGGGAAATGACAATTGTCATTTCCCTTTTTTAGTCCTTGATGTCTTTGCATAATTTACTACAGATATTCCTGCCGAAGCTGAAAGATCGTATACAAATGATGGGCTTCGTGTAAAAGAAAAAACTCTAGCCATTGCCCAACATCCATCGCTCCCAATCGAGGATGATATCCCTGCCTTTTTAGTTGCGCAGGCGAATAGCCTTTTGCCAACTCTAGCAAAGTATTTCTGGTTTCCTTTAAATGCTGAGAAATTATAGTCCGATCTGCTGCCTGCCAGATGCCCCAGCCAAAATCGCCTTCCGCTTGATAAGCAGGCAGTCCTGGCAATTCTTCCAACATTATTCGATCCAAGCGCTGAATAAAAACTTCTTGATAACGCGCTAAATGCGCCATATGCAATAAGACAGACCACTTGCCATCTACTACTTGTTTGCGCAATTGTAAATCAGAAAGGGGATCGGTAAAGATAAATAAGGTATCTAATTGCTGTTCTAGTCGGGCTTGAGTGGGGAGCGGGAGCGATATCATCGTTGGGGAGGTGCTTAGACCATAAAAGGACAATGCTTAGGAAATCAAAGTCGGAGTGAGGTAAATCTTGCACTTTTCTTTTGGGGCTGCGGGATGCGACAAATGGTAGCGGTGAACAGTTTCTACAATCACAAGCCCTTATACGCTTTACCCAAAACCGATGCGCTAGCTATCCATTACCGCCCTATCCTTCTCCTTACATTTTCAAATAAAAATCTTTTGTAAGTGCAATGTAATCCTCTGTATAATCATTGCGTGCTTCCTTTTGAATAACCAAGCTATTGGTCTCCATTTCTCTTTCTACTAGTTCAAATTGTAAAAGCAAACGTTCGACCGGCTTGTCTTCCTTTGGATAAACCTCTGTCATTTTGGTACAATACAAATTATAATTTCGCGCAACTTCCACAAAACGCAAGCCTTCTAAGTGAGGAAGAATTACACAGAAACGACCTGTTTTATGTAAAAGATTACGAGCAGCGCTCAACAAATCACCATTGGGTAATTTGATGGTGTGTCGGACATTATTGCGATCTTGGTTATTAGAAAAAGTTCCACCAGAGAAAAACGGAGGATTGCTAATGATGAGGTCAAATTTGGATCGGTGAAAACGGGCAAAATCTTGAATAGAACTATGTACAACCTCTAGGCGTTCGCTCCAAGGAGATAAGGCCATATTTTCTTTAGCCTGATGAAAGGCAGCATCTTCAATTTCTACAGCTTGAATCTTCGCTTGAGGCACTCTTTGAGCCATCATAATCGCGATTACTCCCGAACCAGTGCCGATATCCAAAACGCTCTGGCAGTCCTCCACTTCCGCCCAAGCGGCTAAGAGGACACCATCAGTTCCCACTTTCATGGTGCATTGGTCTTGATTGATAGAGAATTGCTTGAATTTAAAAGTTTGCTTGCGATCTTCCTTAACCATAATTCAATACTTTTATCTGTTTTATGCAAGGGCTGCAATGAATTTCAGCCCTTGCATAATGAGAATATATCGTCTACAAAACAGCCATCAAAGATTAATCTACTTTTTGAATCAATCGAATGGCGTTCTTACCATTAACGTTAAAATGGACAAAATAGTTACCACTTGGCAAAGCACTTAGATACAAAGTTGTGGTCTGTTTTCCTTGCACTCCTCTCAAAATACTGGATTGAATCCTTTGTCCAGTGGCGCTAAATAGACTAAGCGTTACATCATTTTGCGCTTCCAAACTGAATTCTACTTGCGTTTCACTCACCACCGGATTAGGAAAAACCTTAGCCGTAAATCCTTTGATCTCATTCACTTCCTCGATATTAGTCGTGCAACTTTCGCCAGCATTACTTTCACACCAACGCGCTTCAAATTCTTGATAGAAAATATTGGCGATGTTTTTATCGTGGAAAATCAAAGTATTTTCATCGTTCCGAGTATCTGCCCCACCCGACCAGTTGTGAGACCCCGTAATGACTTGTGGGTCAGAGTCAGGGCTCGTCGCATCAATGATACAATATTTGTGGTGTAGGGACCCCTCAAAAGTTTCTTTGACCATGTTTACCCCATTATTTTGTAGGTATTCAAAATCCGAGCCCGTTGAATTTACTTGATCCACCAATCCTCTCACACTGATTCCAGCATTATGCTCACTTAGCAAAGTATTCGACAGTTCATTATTGGTCAAAACCAAGAGGGCAACTTGGATATCTGTATTGGCTGTTTTTAGGGCATTGGCAATTTCCAAAGAAGTATTGTCAGAAGGAGAAAAATAAGATTCAATCAAAAAATTTCTAACCTTAAAAAGGTGGGGAGTATTATCCGTTTTGTCTGGACCAAATTTTAAATTAAAAACGCCAGGTTCAGGACCATCTGTTCCCCAGATTTCTTCAAACTCCATGGTGTAAGCCATTGCTATGGTTTGATCTTGTAAAAAGATCATGTTATTGTGGTCATTGGCTAAATTTTGTTCGGTCATATTGGTAGAGCCCATGAGTACCCAAGCGTCATCTTGCGACGCTGCATCTATTACAAAGAATTTATTGTGCATCAAACCGTCTACATTTCCTCTGATTACTTTGAATGGCGGAGGAGGATCTAAGGCCGAATTGAGCGTTTCGTTATCTGCGATGTATCGTACTTGGACGCCACGGTTATAAGCCGCCGTCAATGCCTGAATCAAAACGACTCGATTGACATTATACATAGAAACATCAATTGTATTTTTGGCTTTACTGATTCGATCCAAAATCGATGCTTCCATAATTGCTGGCGTATAGCCATTGGCCCAAGAACCATTCGAAACCGTTCCATCTACTTCCCGGGTAAAAAAGATCTGCATCGCTCCAGTAGATTTGGAAGCAGTGCTATAGATTTTTTCCAAAGAAGTGATCGTAGAATTTCCATTATTGGAAGAAGCTTGTACATAGTAAAATGAAGCAGGCTCCAGTCCCGTGATTTCTACACTATGATTCGTGGTCATCGCAGTGGAAGTTACCTCTTGGTCGAGTACGTTGATCTCCGTACCGTACATCAGCGTAGAAGTACCCGGAGAATTGGTAGTCCAAGAGATGGTGATTTTATCTTCTTGGATATCCGTTTGCTCTAAGGCAGAATTGATATAAAAATCATCCGCAATTTCTAGGTCAACGGCATCGCGGGGCAAGACTTGATAATTGCCACTGAATACAGACACAATCCCGGTGATATTTACGGTAGCCAATGGAATATTTTGTCCCACTAGCTCATGGTTGGTTCGTACATAGATAACCGATTCCTCTCCTCCTACATTAAAAGGATAAGTCTTATTCCCTGTAAAGACACTCCCGCCATCTTTCATCGTCGCATTTTGAATCTCTACCAATTCTCCTTCATTACTTCCATTGACTTCATTAGGAGAAAGAACTTTTGCAGCAGGTAAAGCATTATTGCTAGAAACTACTGTAAAGCTAGAAATGGGATCAACTTCTAAAAGCCCATTAAATTCTTTCAAGGTTCCGGTGACTTCGATGGCATCTCCTCTCTTTACCGTCTCTGGAAAATTACTAACTGAACCGGTTCCAGGATAAAGTGCAATCCCTGCAGTATTATCTTGTAAGTATCGAATAATTCCGAGTTCCTCACCATTGGTGACGATCCCTGTCAGCGTTACTTCCGTACCGAGCGGTAAAGTTCTGGCTTCTGCAATATCGGCTTGTGAAAAAGACACATTGGCCCAACAAAAAAGGCTGCAAAGAATTAAGAGTAATTTATTCATTTTCATTGTTTAAGTTTTTGATCCTTTGACAAAGACCGTGGCCAAAGAATGTTTTTTTTGATCCTGCGAAAAAAAGAGCAAGACGGTTTTTGAACTATAAACTAATTTGTAAGGACAGGGTATATCTTCTTCCTTGTGCGAAATGTACCGAGGCGGATTTGGCATCAAAGTCTGCGAACGCAGGACTATTGAAGCGATCATTATTCCTTGCATCCGTGATGTAAATTTCATCAAGTAAATTCAATACATTGGCCCGAACATTCATACCGACGCCCTTAACTTTAAAGTAGTAGCCAGCGTGACCATTGAAGACGGTATAATTGGGTAATTTCCAAGAATCTTTTCCTCCATCTTCTCCCTGCAATGTTTCCGGTTGAAAGTTTGCATAGTTATTGGCAAAATGAGTCATGTTGATTTTAAAGTATAAATTTTTGATTGGTTCGTAGCGAATGAGTCCACCGAATTGGAGTTGGGCGGCATCGCCTACGTGTACTCCTTTGGCATCAAATTCGTACTCCACCGTTCGGTCTGGTAAATCTACACTAGCGGTTTCGCTCGAATTCCAAATCCAATCTCCAACAGAAGCTAGTCCTTCGATACTTAGTGATCTGAATGGCTTATAAACAAAGTCTATCTCTATCCCTCTGTGGAGAGCATCTATCCCAGATACATTGATGGGTACCCGTTCTTCTGGATCATCTGCTCTAAGTGGCACGGTAGGCGCACTGTCTAATGGTTTGTTTTCCCAAATGGTATAATAGCCATTCAAATTAGCAGAAAACTTTTGACTTTTAAAATTATATCCCAATTCAAAAGCCAGAATTTTTTCATTATTATAATCAAAGAAAGCTACGATAGGTTGATCTGGCTGATTCCGTCGATTATTGATTACGTTTCCAAAACGCTGGGCTTTTGAAATATATCCAGTATTGAAAAAGACACTTTGCGTTTCGTCCAATTTATAAGCAGCTCCAACTTTAAAAGTATAGGAAGGAATATTGATCCAATCAATTCTTTGATTTTGGGCCTCCGGAGATTCTTGTGTATAGATCTGGTCGCCATAATCAAGGGTATCACCAAAACCAACATAAAGAGTCGTATCAGCCAAAGTAATTTCTTTCTTTTTCATATAATCCTCTAAGGCATAACTAGACATGGCAGTAGAGACATTTACAAAGGCGGACCATTTTTCTTGTTTGTATTCTAGCAAACCAAAAAGTCCTCCCCAGCGAACAAATCCTGAATTATCGAATTCTGTTTTATCTCCTACTTGCAATAAAGCAGTGGATTGATCTATACGAGTATTCCCTTCACTATTGGTACCTGCGCCCCCCAAAAGATCATAAATAGATCGGTAGTGATCGCCACGATAAAAACGGGAATCTACTCCTCCAGAAAGGGTTACTTGTTCATTGATATTGTATTCTAAAGTAGACAAAAGGCCATACCAAAAGTGATCATTATTACTAGCTCGGATAAATACATTGGATCGTCCTTCTGGATTAAAAGCAGTCACTTGATTGGAGGAAGCGATGGTAGTAGGAAAATCTAATTGATCATCATCTGTCAATTCAAAGCCAGCTCCATCAGGAGCGGTACCGCCTCCACTTCCAATCGAAAGGTAAGCTATATTAGACCAATATAATCGATCTGAAGCTTGTACACTGTGACGAAGGTTGAATTGTGGTTTGTGGTAAAAATTCTTCCGTGCATTGAAAACTTCACCATCTTTAAGTCCCCAATGTTCATTATATCTTCTTCCTTTATTTTTTACTAAAAGGCTGATAATCGCAGTATCTGATACGCCAACATTTTGAGCAAAATCTGTGTCAATTTGACCGATTTCAGCGGTAAAAGGTCTTTGTCCATGTTCTTGCGGAGCACCAAAACCAGTGAGACTTACTCGATGCTTACCCAATTGTTTATCTACTCGGAGGTAATAAAAATACCCTTCGGTAAATGTACCATCAACCCATCCTCTTCCAGTTTTATAAGAGGCAGCTGCAGAGATTCCCCAACCATTTTTGAGTCGACCAGAAGTCAATCCAATAGTAGATCGGAGAAAGCCATTATTTCCAATTTCTTGTTTGAATTTTAGGCCTCGCTTGGCATCAATTCCTTTGGTCAAAATATTGATGGTTCCACCAATCGATGGGATAGATAATTTGGAGGCTCCCAATCCACGTTGCACTTGCATCGTTTTAGTAACTAGATCCAGACCAAACCAATTGGACCAAAAGACCCAACCGTTTTCCATATCATTGACAGGAATACCATCGAGCATCACGGCTACGTTTCGCTGGTTGAAACCACGAATAGTAATTCGAGCATCTCCATCTCCTCCACCCGACTGGGTGGCATAGGCACCTGGCGTAGAGTTGAGTACCATCGGAATATCCTGAGCAGCCAATTCTTCTTCTAATTTGATGGTTGGAATATTAGAAAAAGCGACAGGCGTTTCTCTAGCGATGGCAATGTCTCCCCTAACCACAACTTCCTCCAAAACATTGACTCCCACCAATTCAAAGTTCCTCACCTGATCAGAAGCCAAATTGACTTCTATCTCTAATGCTTCATAACTGACATAAGAAATATTGAGGCTATGCGTTCCAGGTTCCAGAGCGATTTCATATTTACCATCGAAGTCCGTAACGACTCCAACGTCCCCCGCACTTACAGTAGCGCCGATCAAGGGCTCTGCATTTTCACCATCGGTCACAAGACCAGAAAGCATTACCTTTTGAGCAAAACTGCTAAAAGAGAAAAGGCATAAAACTAAAAGTAGAAAATGTTTTTTCATCAGGAAATGATTGTGGAATGGTGACAAAATAAATTCAGTTCTAAATCTATTTGATCCTCATTCCTATGAATTTTGGCTAGAAGGGAGAGGAAAAAAATTTCGCTTGCCTCCTGAATAGGCAGAGACAAGCGAAATTATAATCAGGATAGCAGAGATTTATTCTACTACTAATTTTTGTACAGAACGTTTGTTGCCATCAAAAAATAAATTGACGAGGTACATCCCTTTTGTCAAATTATTGGTATTGATCTCAACTTTGTCAAAACCACCAATCTGTGTGGTAGACATTTTTTGTCCAAAGACATTATAGACTTCTACGATTTGGATTTGCTCCTCCGCTTCGATAGTCAAAGCACCCGTTGCATTTGGATTGGGGTACATACGGAATCCAACTTGATTGATTTCGTAGGTAGAAGCTAATGGTCCTTTAGAACAGCTATAAAAGTCATATTGGGTACCAGAAGCACAATCACTTCGGTGAATGCCCAAATGAGAGAAATCATTTTTGCGATTGATCTCCCATTCTTCTCCGAGGAATTTACCACCGCTATTGAAGATGACATCGCCAAGTGCATTTCTTCCTTTTTTTACATTCGCATTACGCACCAGTGTTTTGTCATAAGTCAACCAAGCTCCGTTTGCATTGACCCAACCTGGCTCAGGATCTGTCCATTTGTCTGGATCTTCTCCGATTACACCGATTACATCTACAAGGTTGGAAGCATCATTAGCCAAGGTAGTTCCAGTGATAAGAGCGATCGCATCATTACCATTGAAGTACATTACATTATTGTCATTATATACTGGATTGAGGAAAACATCCGCTTTACATTGTAAATCGTACTCTTCGTTATATTCGCTACCAAAAAGAGCATTGCCATCGAGGTATTGTGGTCCCATGATAACCTCACCGGACAAAGAATCGATAAGTGGCATACCACTAACGATATCAAAAACCGTATCAATGAGGATATAACCATTCCACACCGGCTTGTCTAGTTGAGAATTCCACAGCGTGGTATCTCTTTTGTCCAAAACCACTACAAAGGTTTCATAAGAAGGCAACATTTGAGTAGGTAATTGAACGATCTTTGCAGAACCAGCAGAGGTACTACCATTGCTAAAACGAGCTAGGGAATAATCCGAAAGTTGAACAGGAGAACCTGTTGGATTGTAGATTTCGAGTGCTTTATTACTCGCATAGCCTTCTACATATTCAGAAATAAAGAGATCGCTGCACTGTGCCATTAGGCCAGCCGAAAAGAGGAAGAAACTTAAAAAAAGTAGACTTTTTTTCATATTAAAGGGATTTGTAAGTTTGAAAGATCAATTGGAATAAAAAAGTATAGACTTGTTTACTTTGGCTTCGTAGTGGTTGGAATCCTAATTCCTACAAGGATCAGAATTTCTGCAAAAATAACAGAAAAACAGAAATTTTCTATGAATACACACATTAAAATATTGTAAAGTGTCGGCTGTAATAAGTCGATCAAAAGCCCGAAAAAGCTAGATATTCTACAATTGATGCTTTTATCCCCTTTTTAATAGCCTGCATTCGATTTTAGCAGTGGATTGTTTTATGCTGTGGTCAAGCAACCGAAAAGCTAATTCCTATATTTTACATAGATTTTTTTCTCTTTACTCGCACAAACAATTTGCTTACGACTTCTCATTAAGCACTCCTAGTTTTCCAAGTGTTAAATTTTTCTCAACAAAGCCCAATTCCTTATCAAATTTGTGATTTCATACGTTCTGCTCCTGCCAGTTTTCTACTAATTCTTTAATTGTCCACTTGATTTGGCAAAAAGGAATTATCTTTGGATATTCGCAAAAGAATTCCGGACTGTAGAAACTCAAAATTTGTTCTGAGTTAGAAGATGCTTTTATTTTTAAACCTCTTCCTAAATTGGAACAAGTCTGGTATTTTTTCATCTCAACAAAATAAATAATGAATACTTTAAAAACTGCCGTAATGGCTTTTTTGGTACTTGCAAGCATGACTGTAGCTAGTGCCCAGGAGCAATATCAATTGCTTTCCGCCTCCACTACTTTTTCTCACAAAAAGATTTCTTACATCACCATGAATGATGGAAAAGAAGTCACCGGATACATCAAAAACCTTGATCGCAAAAAAGGCTTGATCGAAGAAGTAAAAATAAAAACAGAAGCTGGTAAGGTCATGAAAATTGATCCGTCTAAAATCAAATCTATGTACTTGCCGCAAAGTGGTTGGGACAAATTCGCAAATGCTATGGATAAAGTATACGATGCACAGCGATGGGATGACAAAGAAGTAAAATCTGATATTATTCAAAAAGGCTATGCTTATTTTGAAAAATCTGATGTAATGATTAAGAAAAAGAAAAGAACACTTCTTTTGATGTTGCTCAATCCACATTATGCTGGTAAAGTAAAAATTTACCATGATCCTTTTGCTTCAGAAACAGTTGGTCTTGGTGTAGGTGGTGTTACCATGATCGGTGGAGCTACTAAATCTTATTACATCAAAAAAGGAAAAGCGGTAGCTAATCGAGTAAAGATGAAAGATTACACTGAACAATTCTTCGTTTTATTTGGAGATTGTGAAGGTCTGGTCGCAATGAACAAAAAGCAAGGGCACAATCCAAAATGGACTGAGTTGCAATTGCATACTTATACCTACACGACAGAGTGTAACTAGTAGAGCTTATTCTAAATAATTTGGTATGGCTAAAAAATCGTCTTTTCCTCCCACTCTGCGTCACGTCCTCGTCATAATAGCTACGGCTATTAGA
>CAYQRA010000066.1:0-15098 GCA_964419315.1 uncultured Saprospiraceae bacterium
AATTTACAAGAATTATTCGGAATTTTGAGCTTATTTATTTGTATTAGAAATTTCAACACGATTCTCTGGTCTTTGCATTTCTCTTACAATACCTGAAAGGTACGTACCAAAATAATAAAATTTAATCTCTGGAAGGTCCAAATCGTGGTTGCAATTTTAAAGAAATGTATATTTATCTATAATCAATAATATATAATCCATTTTTCAAATGCCTAAACCCTTCCACATTAGGGCTTGGATCTCTTTGAAAGGCAGGTTCATTTTTTAAATCAAAAAGGTAGAAGTTTTCTTCCAAGGTATAGGCGCCGTTTGCTCCTCCGGTTTGGTTATTATAGGTTTTCTTGCTGTATAATTGCCAAGAAGGTTCCCAAGCAAGCCCATCCAATAAAGTACTATGTCCATTATCCCATGGTTCATAATTATCATTATTTACATCGTAAGGCAGATGAGCTTCTTCAAAGCCTTTGCGGCTAGTATAACCTCGATAATCAGCATCAAAATACTCATACTCCGTCGTCGTCGTAAATTCTTCATTTACACCATTTGAACACCCTGCTTCAAAATTAGTAGTTTCTTCTTTGGTCTTTTTTATAAAATAACTGCTAAGGTAAATAGGATCTTGATCCAGAATGTAATCCTGAAAATGGGATTCATAAAACTTAGGAGTATCGTAAGTACCACGATACCGGATGTGGTCTGGATGGGGTAAGAAATTTTTAATATCTGAATCATGTGGCCGTCTCCTTGCCCAAGAAAATAGTTCGTCAAAATAAGTATTGCAAATAACTCTACTATTATCTGTTAAGCTTTGCCAATTCATTCCGAAACAATCACAGGTATAGATATTATCATTCAAGTCCTCACATTCTATTAGCTGCGCATTGTCTACTAAATACTGTTCAATATCTTCCCTATCTTCCAACCAGTTTTTCATAACAGCGGATGACAAATATTCATCTATATAGCTCCGCACTGCACTGACATAGCCAGAATAATCATTTGGAAAAGCGTCTATGGTAGGTCTTGAACTAATCCCTCCATCTGCATCAGGATCATCTCGATAATCATAATAATTAGAGCGGTTGTTATTTTTTCGTTTTCGCAGCCCTGGTGGTTCGAAGGCTAGGTTGGCTTCATAAGTATATTTTGTTCGTTCAATCAAAGGGGAGCTACTGGTTTCCTCATATTTCCTTGTATCATATAATTTCCCCCAAAGCAAATTATTTTCCTCGGTTGTTTTGTGGAAATACCAAGAATGGGATCGCTTTCCATCTTGGGCCGGTCCGATTACCCTAGTTTTTGAAAAACCAGCCCGTTTGGCATACTTATGGTCAAAAGTAAATTTATCAGAAAAAGGAGGAATATCGTCGATTACTTTCAGCCAATAAAACCGATAACTCCATATTTTTTTGCTGTTATTTTCATCTATAACAGAAACCCTGTTCACCACAAAGTAAGTCTGGAAAGCATAGGGATTAGTTGCTCGTAGATAAGTGGGATCGATCGCAGCACTACGAGATCGGTATCGAAATTTTTCCAAGGTATAGCCATTCACTCTATTATTTCCATAAGATCGATATCCAATGATCGTGATCTTTCCTAGTGGATCTATAATTTTATTCAGCAAAACAAAATTACCATTAAATTTCACCCCAAGCCCCGTAACATTGATATCCTTATTTTGCAAAGCAGTGTTCAAATAGCCAAAGGTCGTGGTCGGTAAAATACTTCTATTTACAGTGCTTAAATCTCCTTCAATCGGCAACTGTTTGATAGTTTCCAATACAAAAGCATTGGATTCTCTATTGACTAATTCTTGAGAAGTGACATTAGTAGATCCAGCTTCATAGAAGCTAACATATCGCTTGAAGGTTTCTATTCTATAGCTCAATTCCAGTTGTGCTACTGGTCGCCAGAGGTCTGCAAAATTAGCTGGTAAAGGATTCGTCATGTCCTCTTGTAAGACTACTTTTTTTACGCCCACCAACATATAGGGCGTCTTGGAGTAACGCTTGATGATGACTTTTTGTAATTCCGTTTCAAAATACAATCCATTCGTACCATTGGGTTTTCTGGTGAGGGTGGGTTGATTTTCATGATTTCCACTAAAGCCATCATTCCACCAAAATTGAGTGGCCAGTACACTACTATTATCATTAGTATTGCAATAATCTCTACCAACTAGAAAACCATTATAAAAATTTTCCTGCATCATGTGCAAAGGCAATCCAATCCCAAAATTATTGGGCAGATTATCGCCTGTATTTAAATTCCCTCCAACTCCATTACCATATGAATTGAAATAAGTGTTACAAACAGAAACAGAGTCCACCTGATCAAAGGCTTTCGTAAAATCATTATCCGATATCGCTGGTCCAATTTGCACATGAAAGCCCGCAAAATTTGGAGGATTCGCGGGCATCACAAAAAAGTTTTCGGTTTTCATTATTGCCATTCCACTACCATTTCTTGAAGTCATTCCTGCTCCCCACTTCACTGCTTGTTGGAAAGTAGAAAAAATCGACTTGCCTCTAGAGGCATCGTAATAATTTTTGGGCAACCAACCAGGAACAGATTCCCCTTCAAATCCCGTTGAATATTCACTCCCCGGACAAGGCAAATTATGACAAGGATCACCACTTGCTAAATTTATATCAAATAAGGCACCGCCATGAGTCACATTCGCTAGATCCTCATCCGAATTGATATAACTTTCTATTTTATAAATCTCCCCAGGTATCATTTTAAAATTATTCAACCTTGGAGATTCTAAAAAACCGTCTCTAAAGTTGATATGCCCTTGATTGACATCCCCTACTGCATCTTTATGGTGATAACCATGATGGGTATTGGTCAATCCTGCTAGCTTATAGTGATAAGGGTTGGTGTTTTCGTTAAAAATATTAGTCTCATTAGCATTTAAAAAGACATCAGACTTAGCATGCAAATAATTTTTCCATCCAGAAAATGGAGTGGAAGAAGATCCTCCTTCTTCATAAACCGTCTCAAAAGCATACATCGAATCTACCTGAGTAACATCTGGAGAAGTGATGTCTAATAAATTGCTACCACCAGTCACTGGAATATTTTCATAATCCAATATCAATCGTTCTCCCATCGTACTGATCTCGGTCAGTACGATATCCCGAGCAGCGACATCTAAAAAGCCCGATTCTCCCCATTGAGCAATTAGCTCCTTTTCAAAACGTTCTTGTTTATAAACCTTAAAAAAGTCAATTTTACCAAAGGATTTATATTTGAATTGAATATTTCCGATCATGTTTTTATTAAAGATCTTGATACAATTCCAAGTCAGAATTTCTCGCTTTGGAAGTACTAGATTCTCGATAGCTCCTCCGGTAGGGAATGGAGGATTACTTGCTGGATAACAAGCTTGTTCTACTCGCTGATTAGATGGATTTCGATTAGACACTACTGCTTCTGCCAGCTCATAACGGGTACCGTCATCTAAGGCCACTTCCCATCGGGTACCATCAAAATAGGCTTCGATATATCGATCAAAAGTGTGCAAGGTGAAGATATAATTACCTTGATGCTCATATTTATAAACCAATCGCCCACTTGCTACTCCGGGGATATTTAGCATTGGAGAGTACCAGAATAAGCCTCCCTCTTTTTCCGCATGATTGACCGGAATAAATGGAATATTAGGATCCGCACTTGAAATCGTTTGATAATAAGTCTTTGTAGGAAAATTAGGATCGTTTGAATTATTTCTACTCCCAATTCGATTCGCTTGCCAAATCGAAAATCTATTATAATCTTGTACCGATACATTGATGGTTGGAATATCTAAATTCCAACCTTCGCCATATGGAATACCAGAAGAATTTGGCAGATTATCGCCACTAGAAATAGTAGAGCTGTTTGAAATTTTCAGGTCATAATTTAGTCCAGCGATTGTACTCACCGAACCTAGACTGTAGGAAGTCCCGTAAGTCCCCGTAAATAGATTGACATCACCAGCTACAGAACCCGAGGTGATCGCAGAAGGCGCCACCGTTGAAGGTGTAGACTGTCCACTTTTGTATCCGCCAACAATTTGTGAAAACAAAACATTGGTAGAAAAAGAGCATAGGAAAAGGAATAGAAATTTAATTTCAGATTGCATAGATTATATTTTTCAGTATTTCAAGTATAGAAAAAAGAGCATAGCTCTGCCAGTGTAGTATTTATAAAATACTACAAGAATAAATTTGATATTTTTTTAAGATTAGTTCACTCTACCCAATAGTAATTAAGTTAGTGGAAAGACATTCAGCTGGACCATTAAGGAACAACAAAAACACCTATCTATTGATAGTAGAAATTCGTTTAGTAAAATAAAATGTGGAGAAAAAAACGCGCAAGAATAAGTAAAGATTTTTAGTTCACATGAAATATAAATAAAAGATTTATTTCGGCAGCTTTGCCATTTGCTTTCTATTTTAGAGTAGAAGGAGAAGATACCAAATAGCTTGGCATTAGGTCAGTTATTCGGAAGCAAGCTTAAAACTTGTTGCTATGGTCGGATTTTAAAACTTCCCCTCTACTCCCCTTTCTATTCCAACCACCATGCCAACAATTCATATACCCATTTCCATTCCTCCTCTCCAAAGCTAGCTATCCGATTCTGACGAGGTCCATCCGCCAAGGTCAACACATGATGGTCTCTACCCTCTGTGGCTTCCGACCAGACGACTCCCCTCGCTCCTCAAGTATCCAAACCGCTATAAATAAAAAGTATTTACTGAGCTTCATTTTGGGTGAAGTAAGTCACGGAATTAATTAGTCCGTGTTATTTATCGCATAAATACTTTTTGCTTAAACAAACGGACTAAAAGAAAAATCCAAAGTAAATGAACCAATATAGAAACCAAAAACCAAAGGGTTCCTGCGCCTCCTTTCATAACGGTATCAAAAAAATTAAACGTCCAATAAAGGGGAATAAACCCTAGCAAATAGGTGATTTTAGAATGGATAAAAAAACTTGCTGCGGGGAGTAATAACACTAAATTTAATCCTTTAAAAAAAGCCAAGCCTTCTACTTTATTCTTGGAGAAGCAAGGCAATGCCAACAAGACCAAAGGGGCGACCATGGAAAACAAAAGCGCAACACCAAGGGTTACCAACCAATCGACCTCAATCAATCCAGTCCCACGAATCATCAGTAAGCTTGTTATAAAACTAACGCCCATCGAAAAAAGGATGCGGTACAAAATAAAGGTATTCACTTCCAATGGCATCACCCGAATTCCAGTTAAAACACCTTCATCTCTTTCATCCAAAATAATCGAAGCGATTACAAAACCAATGCCCGTACTAATTTGCAAAATCAACAATAATAAAATCAATGGATAATAATCGACCACCAGCGGATAACGCAAGCCCGCTTCTGGCAAAGCAAAGCGCGCTACCAAAAACATGATGATCGGAGAAACCAAAAACATAAAAATCAGAATCTGTTCTCGAAAAATATTTCGAATATCATTGAAACTAAGAGCGAGTATTTTTTTCATTGAAAAAGCTTTGTACAATCAACGGGCGATGTCTTTTTTAAAAATCTTTAATGCAAAATAAAACATGAGAACATTCCAGATCAGCAGACCCAAAATTGAATAAACGATCTTCCAAGTGGCGATGCTCGTAAAAGAAGCTTCTAATAAAAGTAAGGTGGCTTGAGTTGGAAAAAGATACCACCACAGCGTATCGGTCACTCCCGTAAAATTGAGCAAAGGCAAAGAAAGTGGAATCAAATAGATCACCAAACGCAATAGGTATTGGTTGAAGCTACGACATCCGGCCACTACGATAATTCCTAGGAATACAAAAAGTATAGAAGTCAGTGCCACGCCAAGGATCAGATAAATCACATTGGTTTTTATTCCATGACTCAACAAGGCCATCAATAAAGAAGCGCCCGTAGCGATCGTAGTCAGGCTAATCGCCTTAGACAAAATATATTCCCAATGTTGCAAAGGAGTCACCACCAAAGCCTGTAAAGTACCATCGCCTTTTTCAAAAAGAATAAGAGAGCCTATAAAAATCATTCCCAGTGCCGTGGGATCATTAAAAATCAAAAATATCAAAAGTGGGACTTTATCATTCAGGGGTAGAAAGTAGAATAGAGCGATGTACAAAGCACTCACCACTAGCATAATCCCAATAATGTTGTAACGCATTTGGCGGATAAAATCCCAACGGAGTGCGGATAATAATCTTTTCATTTTAGGTCAGACTTCTTCCGGTGACTTTAATAAATACATCTTCCAAAGTAGCTTCTTCGGTATGAATGGTTTGGATGGTTTCTTGCTGGAGTAATTGAAGGAAAGCAGTATTATTTCCTAAATCATCCAAGTCAAATTCTTTGGCGGTTCGCTCGGCCATTCCATATTCTACTCGAACGCTTCTTTTTCCATTTTGCAATTTCAAACTGCGTGGAGAGTCGATCAAAGCAATTTTACCATCAATAATAAAGGCAACGCGATCACACAATTCATCCGCATCGAGCATAGAGTGGGTCGTCACAAAAATGGTTTTCCCTTAACCCCTCAATTCACAAATGATGTTTTTCAGAATGCGGGCATTGACCGGATCGAGGCCAGAAGTAGGTTCGTCAAAAAACAAAATTTCTGGATCATGCATAAAAGAGCGTACAAAATTGAGTCGCATTTTCATGCCCTTAGAAAAATCACTGACCCTTTGATCAATTGCGGATTCCAAACCAACCATTGCCAATAATTCAGCCGGCTTTCGACAAGGACGATCATAGAAAGACGCAAAGAAATTTAGGTTTTCTTTTGCTGTCAATTTGAGATAATGATTGGGCAATTCAAAACCTACTCCAATGTGATTATAATAATCACTATTCCATTTCGACAAATCTTTACCCATCACTTCTGCGCGACCTTCGTAACCTTGTAGTAGCTTGATTAAAATTTTCTGAGTTGTACTTTTTCCAGCACCTGATGGCCCAAGAAAACCAAAAATTTCTCCTTTGGCAATTTCAAAATCCAAGTCAAATAGGGTTTTATGCACTGCCCCTGGATAAGCAAAACTAAGTTGGTTTACTTTGATCATTTTTCGAAAGCTTTTTGGAGAAGTAAAATATAATCATCAACGGATTGTAGTAAAATCTTTTGCTGTCGAGCAAAATCTTTTTGTCCTTTTGCGAGCGCTTTATTAAAATCGATATCGTAAAGAACTTCCATGTACTCACCAATACTCGTACTCGCAGAGACCAAAAAAAAGGACATGGTTTTGATAGAAACATCTTTTCTAAAATTCCCAGCTTTTACTTCCACTCGAATCATTTCTTCGAAAATCTGATGCGCTTGGTCTCGCCAATCATGGATATAAGATTTGATGGTTGGGGAATGCGTATTTTTTCCAATAGCGCTTAGAAATTTACTTGCCAGTGGATGTTCAAGATAAAAAAGTACTCCAACTTCATACATCTTTCGAAAGTATTTCCAAAAATCAGGGAAGTCCTTTCGGTTCAAGCCCATGATATAAGCGAGTTTAGTTTTTTCACATTCTGACTTCAGGTGTAAGTATAAGTCAAGCTTATTTTCAAAGTATTGATAGATACTCCCCTTCGCAATCCCCAAGGATTTTACGACTTGAGAAATCGAAGCATCTTCAAAAGTTTTTTGACTAAACTCTTCCAGAAAAGCAGTTTCTATCGCTTTCTTTTTTTCTGGTTTTAGATTATAAAAAGTATCTCTTGGCATTTTAAAGTGACTGGTCAGTCATAAAGGTAAGGTTTTTTGTTTAAAAAATGACTGGGTGGTCATTTTTTTAGGTAGTGGTGTTAGGTGTTAAGTATTAAGTGGGAAGTATTAGGTATTAAGTGGGGGGGAGGTATAGTCTTGGGGGGGGCGAATAGTTTGAATTGGTGATCGAGTACGGCATGGTCTATAATCGTTAGAGATTTCCTTTGACGAAGAGTTTTTCTACGGTGGGATGGACACTGCCCTCTTGTTTTTCGAGTGTGATAACGAAGCCTTTAGAGTTTTCGATATACGGCAGTGGATGGAGGAAACTAGTATCAGAAGAGACCGCTTTTAAATTGAGCATTCCCATGTTGTGGTGGTGGCCTTCGACATCGGCCCACATTTGATAAGCGTGGCCGTGGGGTGGCGGTGGCAAATCAATGATATTCAGATAAGCACCTTTGTGTTCCGGATTCCAATAGACCACACATTGTGCTTTGGGGGCATGTTCTGAACCTTGCATTTGTACATGATGCGTACCTACATCTTTGAGTAAGACATATTCGGCTTGTAATACTTGATGAGAATTATTTAGGCTTGCATAATTTTTTTGTAGCCTTTGTACTTGCTGAGAAATGGCAGCTAATTCTTTGCGGGCTTTTTCTTGATTTTGGTAAAACTGATAAGCCATTCCTGCAAAAATGAGTATGGCCACGGAGGCCGCAATGCTAAAAATCGAGCTCTGAGAATTTCTTCTTGGCGGAGCTGATTTGATTGATCTAGTCTTTGCCTTTGGCTGATCGACTCCTTCGATCGCCTCTACGACTTTGCTTCGCAAATGCTTGGGAGGAGGAATGGAATGAGCCGCTGCGTAAGATTCCAAGCCCTTACACATTTCTCGCAAATGCGCTCGAATTTCAGGATACCTTGCTGCAACGCGTTCTACCTCTTCCCGTTCCATCTCTGAAATGAGCCCCAAACAGTATTGCTCTAAAATTCCTGATTTTATGTATTCGTTTATATTCAATCGACTATTTTTTTGCTAATACAAAGCGGCCATTTTTGTTAAAAACATTCCCAAGGTAATCAGTATAAAAGTACAAGAAAAAACTTTTCGCAACTCCCTCAACCCTATCTTCACTCTTGTTTTGACCGTACCAAGCGGTATTTGTAATTCTTCTTCTACTTCCTTTTGCGTGTATCCTTTAAAATAAACCAAGTCAATTACTACTCTGTATTTTTCGTCAAGATCCTCTACAACTTTTCGCAAACCAATCTGATCGGTATTGATCGCAAGAGAGTGAGCACCATTCTCTAATAAGGAATGTTCAATTGACTGAAATTGTTTTCGATACTTAAAATGACTAGATCGAATTTTATCAATAGCAGTATTCCTTGCGATATTCAAAAGCCAAGTAAATATTGTTCCTTTTTCTGAATTATACTTAGCGCTATTTTTCCAAACCTTGATAAAAGTTTCCTGAATCACATCTTCTGCTACAGGCTCTGAGCCTACAATCCGCAATACCACTCCATACAAAGCAGGTCCAAACTGATCGTAAAGCAGGGCAATGGCTTGTTTATCTTTCCCCTTCAGGAGATCAATTATATTTTGCTCGCTATTCATTAGTGGTTTAGAAAAATGATGATTCCCTGAATTGGGGACAAGAATGGAAAAGTTGAAATTATTCTTTTATGCCGAACTTGCAAAAAGGGGAACACCATGGATTAACAAATGTTTAACAGAATCTCGGAATAATTAAAAATCCAAATTAAAAAACCGCTCGTAAGTTTGGAAATTTTAATCATCAACAAATCAAAAAAATGAAAAAATTAATTTTGTTCACCCTTCTATTCGCTATCAATTTTACTGGAACTTCTATGCTACAAGCTCAATGCAATAGCCATCGAGTGGTAAAAGTTAAGCAAAGCCATCATGGTAAAGACTTAGTAGATATTGCTATTGCTTCTGATCAATTTTCGACGCTCGTTGCTGCCGTTAAAGCTGCGGGATTGGTAGAGACTTTAAAAAGCGATGGCCCCTTTACTATTTTTGCACCGACCAATATTGCTTTCGATAAATTACCAGATGGCACCGTGGGAACGCTTTTGAAAAAAGAAAACAAATCTACTTTAAGCAATATTCTTACCTACCATGTTATTGCGGGAAGCTTTACCGCAACGGAAATCATTGGAGCAATCAAAGCAGGTGGTGGAACGGCTAGTTTTACGATGGTCAATGGTGGTCAACTCAAAGCCTCCGTAAGCAATGGAACCGTCATTCTACAAGATGAAAACGGCAATAAATCTGCGGTAGTTAAGACCGATGTAAAAGGAAGCAACGGCGTCATTCATGCAATTGACATGGTGGTTTTACCGAAGTAAGTAACCGTATAAATAAAGGCCAAAAAAAGTAGAGGCTGTCGAAAACGACAGCCTCTTACTATAAACCCTTTATTAAAGTATGAAATAAATTTCCAGAGATATAATTAAACATCTCCTGAAAAACGTTGAGCAATAATCCTCAACGTTTTTCAGCTTTACATCATTAGAAAGATGGACATTTAATTTTTGAATTCTTACGCTTGCTTCTCTTCAAGTCGAAGGTATGAATCATCGACAACTCAGGACCACCGACACCAGAACTCGCTACTGCCAATTTTGAAATATTAGCATCAAAGGAAAAGGTAATAAAGGTTCTATTCAAATCGAATCGAATTGCAATCACTGTCGCATCTACTCCTTTCAGTTCTTTTTCAAAATACCATCGCATCCACAATCCTAAATAAAGGCCATGCTTGGCTTTACTTTTACTTTGTCGATCATAATTGTATTTCAAAAAAGAGCCAATAGAAATCTCTCGGTGTGGTCCTTGATCTAAAAAGATAAAACTTGGCTTCAAAGTAAATGCCCAGTTGAGATTAAAATTAGCGCCCCCGTGCAAGACCAACTTCCGATAAAGTGTTGGCGTTTCAAATCCTGCGGGAAGTCTTTCTTTAAAAAGAGAAACATTGGCATCATTGATATGAAAATAAGAAGCTCCCAAATACATATAACTATAGCGATCAAATCCGTAAAACCAAGAAAGTCCTGCGGAAAGATCCCAATAAGAAGTTTCATCCCCCAAGCGATCTCCCAAATTGGCGGTACTCTGAAAAGCGACGACATTGGTATAATCCACTCGATTGGTCACAAAAGTATTGGTCACGCCAAAAGAAATATAATGATCATCTCGATTGTCTAAAGATTTTAGAAACGATAAAATCAGACTGGCAGAGTTTGTGGTAAAATCTAAATCGCCCGCTTTATCACTGTAGACCTGAAGTCCTGCTCCAAGAAAATCATAAACGCCCATTCTGGCCACTTTCATATCGGCAGAAGCAACCATCGTTCGATAACCATTGGTAAAGGTCTGCCACTGACTTCGATAATTGGTAATCAATCGAATGTCTCCATTAAACAATCCTGCTAGCGCAGGATTGAGTATCGTAGGGGAAGCATGAATATGCGACAGGTGTATATCTTGCGCCGATCCTTGCTGCACTCCAAAGAACAAGAACAGTAGACAAACTTTAAAAATGTTTTTTAATTTCATATCAATAAGTGCTTATGCTTCTGCTAAAAGCAAAGGGTTTTAATACAATACCGTTACATTTCCTTTTCGGAAGAACTTTTCTTGATTCGGACATTGTCCACTTACGTAATAAACATAAACTCCTGGGTTCACTAATTTTCCTCGGAAAGTAGCATCCCATTTATTATTCATGTCAGTCGTTTCAAAAATCAATTCTCCCCAACGGTTATAAATTCTCAGTACTTCAATATTTACAATTTCTTCGTATTGCAACTCCAAGTAATCGTTATAGCCATCTCCATCTGGCATGACAATATTGGCCACAATCGGCAGTCCACTGACACAATTGTCTTCTCTTTCTATCGTAATCTCATCACTGTCTTCACACCCCTCCTCACTGGCACCAACAACAGTGTAAATAGAAGTAGAACTTGGATCTACCGTGATCGTTTCACAACCAGGACATCCAACGCCCGGGCCATTCCATACAACCGACTCCAAAGATTTATCAGCTTGTACCGTAAGTACGATCGAATCGCTTCCGAGTACTTCTTCTTCGACGATATGAATCGTTGGCGGTAGTTCTACATAAACAGTAGCATTGGCAGCAATCTCTTCTCCACGACAATTGGTCGTCGTCACGGTGTAATGAGTAATCGTTTTTGGAGATACGGTTTGTTGTGGACAATCCTCACAGCTCAGGTCTCCGTTAGAAGTCCAAACCAAGTCGGCATGAATGCCCTCGACAATCAGTTCCACGGTATCACCAAGACAAATAACTTGGTCTTCTAACTCAATGATATTTCCGGGCATCACCGATAATTCCGTGACGATGGTACTATCACAACCCAAGGCTGTTGTATATTCTTCTACAATTATTTCTGACTCATAGCGATAAGTACCATCGACCAGCACACTATCTCCTTCACAAATCAAAATCTCGATTGGGATCATGTATTCTGGTGACCAAAGCACCTCACTAATCACTAAGCTATCACAACCATATTGGTTTTCCAGTACCTCTTCAAAGTATCCAACCAAAGTAGAATCACAGACGGTACTGGTCAGATAAGTCGTATCGCTTGGCAAAAGATCAACTACTGCGATCACTAAACTATCACAGCCATTTTGGTTTTGTAGAATAGTCGTAAAGGTGCCTGACTGGCTAGAATCACAAGTACTAGTCGCTGCTAAATAAGTCGTATCTGATTCCACAAAATTCACTGTCGTAATAATCATACTATCGCAACCATACTGATTGGACAAGAGCGTATCAAAGACCCCCACCTGAGCAGAATCACAGGTCGTTGCAGTGAGGTAAATCGTATTGGAAGGCAGGAGATTAATACTAGAAACAACTACACTATCACAACCATTTGCGGCTTGAAAAACAGAAGTCAATACGCCTGCTTGTGTAGAATCACAAGTGGTACTTGTGATAAAAGTTGTATCCAAGACCAATAAGGTGATGGTTTCGAATACGATACTATCACAGCCATCGTCGCCAGAGAAAATACTCGTTAGGGTGCCGACTGCCGAAGCGTTACAAGTTTCGCTTGTTAGATAAGTTGTATCAAGGGCCATCAAACTTACTGTTTCGACGACGATACTATCACAGCTATTCAAGCCAGAGAATATCGTCGTGAGTACGCCAACCTCTGCGGTATTACAAGTTTCTCGTTCCAAGAAAGTCGTATCAGGGAAAACGAGTGATAAGGTTTCAATGATGATACTATCGCAGCCATATTGGTTTTGGTAGAAAGTCGTCAAAGAACCAACTTCCGCTGGATCACAAGTTTCACCCGCCAAGTAAAGCGTATCCGAATCAACCAAGTCGATCACACTAATCACTAAGCTATCACAGCCATATTGATTTTGGAAATTACTTACAAAAGTCCCCGCTTCACTTGCAATACAAGTCGTACGATAAAAGTCTGTCGTATCTGGGGTCGTCAGGTCTACCGTAGTAATGACCAAAGAATCACAGAAGGTTCCGGCATAGACCACCGTATCCACTCCGACTTCCGATGCATCACAACTATAGTCTTGAATATAAAGCGTTTCTCTACCAGTATATACCGTATTCTCGATCACTACGCTATCACAATATTGGCCAGTATAAACCGTCGTATCAATTCCTACTTCTGCAATATTACAACTTGAGTTATTGATCACCAAGGTATCAGCAGCGCCATAAAGTGCCGTTACGATAATTAGTTTTTCACAACCAAAAGCATTGGTAATCGACACCGTATCACTACCAACCTGACTAGGATCACATACAATATCATAATAGAAAGTAGTATCAGAACCAGGATATAAAGTCACGGTTTCCACAATGATACTATCACAGCCATACTGATTCGTCAAAGTATCCATAAAGACTCCGGTATCTTCTACGTAGCAAGTTTGACTATTTAGATTAGTAGTATTACTTGGCAACAAAACAACCTCTTCTATAATGATACTATCACAGCCATTTTGATTTTGGAAGAAGGTGGTCAACATTCCGACCTCATTCGGATCACAAGTTTCGGACTGGGTATAAAGTGTATCAGATTCTATAAAGGTGATGGTTTCGATAACGGTACTATCACAACCATAGCGATTAGAGAAGGAATTGATAAAAATTCCTGCGTCGCTGACCTCACAAGTATTTGTAGCCAAATAAGTCGTATCTGGAAGTCCCGGCAATGCGATTGTTTCAACAACGGTACTATCACAACCATATTGATTCGTATAGCTATTGGTAAAAGTTCCTACCTGACTGGCATCACAAGTTCCAGTATTCACATAGACCGTATCTGTTGGATTTAAAGTAATCGTTTCGATCGTTAGACTATCACAACCATATTGGTTTTGCTGGGTATCAAAGAAGACACCAACCAAGCTAGGATCACAAGTACCGTTGCTTAGGTAAACGGTATCTGGAAGCCCCGGCGTCGTAATCGTTTCAATCACTATACTATCACAACCATTTTGGTTGGAATAGGTATTGGTAAAGGTTCCGACTTGGCTGATATCACAAGTCCCTGTATTTAAATAGGTCGTATCGTTTGGACTTAGACTTACCGTTTCTATAACTACACTATCACAATATTGACCTTGATAGACATTGGTATTCACCCCTACCAAACTCAAATCGCAAGTACTGCTACTAAGCATGGTGGTATCCCCTGCTACCAATATCGGAGCAATAACAACGATACTATCACAACCATTGCCATTCGATAAGACCAAGGTATCGTTCCCCAACTCACTTGCAAAACAAACCAAATCTACATAGATCGTCGTATCTCCAGTAGGCACCAATGTGACCGTCTCGATCACTAAGCTATCACAACCATATTGGTTCGATAGATTATTGGTAAATATGCCTGCATCTGCAGCACTACAAGTAGTTGTATTCAAATACGTGGTATCTGATGGGTTTAGACTTATCGTTTCAATCACGACACTATCACAACCTTCTGCATTCTGTAAGAAGGTCGTAAATAAGCCTGCGAGGTTGGCATCACAAGTAGTCGTATTGATCAAAGTTGTATCCGATGGATTCAAAGTAATCTCTACCACAATCAAGCTATCACAGCCATATTGGTTGGTGGTGGTATTGGTGAAGGTTCCGACCAAATTACTATTACAAGTTGTACTAGTCAGATAAGTCGTATCTGGAATACCCGGCAAAGTGATTATTTCGATCACTACACTATCGCAGCCATTTTGGTTAGATAAAACATTTGTAAAGGTTCCGACTTGACTCGCATCACAAGTGCCTGTATTCAGATAAGTTGTATCCGTTGGATTTAAAC
>CAYQRA010000067.1:0-14910 GCA_964419315.1 uncultured Saprospiraceae bacterium
CAAGGCGCATAATGGAGATGGAAAGCCTGTGGCGCTACCTAGAGGCTACCAGAGTATGCCTGAAAAAGCAGCTTCTGGATTGTGGACGACTCCAAGTGATTTGGCGAAGCTTCTGCAAGCACTAATTGCTTCTGTGGAAGAAGGAGAATCCAATCTTTTATCTCCTGCGCTGATCGAAGATATGATTTCTGCGGAAGCATTTAGCCAATTCGGATTAGGGCCAAAATTAGAAAATCGAGATGGAGAAATTATTGTTTATCACAATGGTGCCAATGATTCTTATCGGGCTCATTTTAAAGTATTTTGGAAAGATAAATCCGGTTATGTACTACTAACAAATGGTGCCAAAGGATTGGGTTTGATCAAAGAACTTAAGCCTTTATTGGATCAATTGGTTTACAAATAATGTGTGGGGAATAGAAGACTACCTTGAAGGAGGCCTCCATAATTAGCTGGGGTTTTATGGAGTAAAAATACTAGTTTGAGATATTCCTCCCCAATCTCAAAGTCCCAAAATGCACTACTAGAAAGTTAATCTTTTCATAAGACTGTTTTTAAGCTGTTGGGATTGAAACTAAAAGGCTATTTTAGATTTTTGGATTGTCCAATAAAATAAAGCTTATGAAAACGTCCTCTAAATTTCTAATCCTTCCTTTCCTATTTTTATCCTTTTCTCTTTTTGCGCAAGAGGATATTCCTACTACGGGTATAGAAGAGGAGCGCCCATTACCACCCATGCAAGCTTATTTTGAAGGTTGTGGCAATGCAACGGAACCCGCTTTGCAAGAGCGTTGTACCCAAAAAAAAATCACCCAATACATCTATCGCCAACTGATCATTCCGCAAAAAATGATGTACGGTGGAGGTAAGAGGGAAATAGAATACAGTTATGTCATTAAGGAAGATGGAACTCTAGGAGAAATAGAAGTTGGAGGTAATCTCGGATTTGATGCTGGCCCTGGTATCGCAGAAATATTAGCGGAAATGCCTGTTTTAGAATTGCCAGATCCTCAGCAAAATAGCATTATTGCTTCAGAAGAGATTAAAGAAATATTTAAAATTTACCTTTCTGAAAATTATATAAAAAAGAGGAGAGAAGAGGTCATCAAACCGGTAGATAAAATTTTTCAAGTGGTAGAAGACATGCCTAGGTTTTCAGGCTGTGAAGAGCTCTTGGATATGCAAGAACGCAAAATATGTGCGCAGAAAAAAATGCTCGAATTTGTTCATGAAAATGTTCAGTATCCCCAAAAGGCCAGAGACAATAAGGTGGAAGGAATGGTTGTCATCAAATTTGTGGTAGCCAAAGATGGAGCCATTGTTGATCCTGAGATTTTAAGAAATATTGGATCAGGATGTGGAGAAGAGGCGCTTAGGGTCGTAAAAATGATGCCCAATTGGATTCCTGGAAAGCAAAGAGGAGAACCTGTAAATGTTTATATTAGCTTTCCGGTTGGATTTAAATTATGAAGTTGTAAAAATAGCAAAAGACTTGATTGCGCCAGTTTGAGTATTTAGGGGCTACCTTCCAGATAGGCTCTAAAATGGATACGATAAAAAAACTTATATTTAATGTGCCTAATTATTTACTTTACAAAGTATTAATTTTATCAAACAAAAAATAACCTTATGAAACGGACCTTAAAAATCTTATTCCTTCCAATTCTTCTTTTATCCTTTTCCAATTGTAATAAAGACAAACTTGCTCCACCAGAGGAGGTAGCAGAAGAAGGAATTGTGGAAGGGGTATTTCAAGTAGTAGAAGACATGCCCACATTTCCGGGTTGTGAAAATACGGGCGACAAAGCAGCCTATCAAGAATGTTCCACCAAAAAAATGCTAGAATTTATTTACAAGAATGTGGAATATCCTCAAGTTGCTATCGATAATGCGATAGAAGGAACGGTAGTGATTCGATTCATAGTGGATATTGATGGAAGCATAAGGAATCCTGAAATTGTAAGAGAGATTGGGGGTGGATGTGGTACAGAAGCACTTCGGGTCGTAAAACTGATGCCGCTCTGGAACCCAGGAAAGCAAAGAGGAGAACCGGTAAAAGTTTACTTTAACCTGCCGATTAAATTTAAATGGTAGAATAAATTTCCAACTATAAAGTCAAGACTGAATTAAAATTCTTATCAGGGATTTTTAAAAAACTGCATTTTTTGCTCAACGGAATAGTTGCAAAAAATGCAGTTTTTTATTATCCCAATTTTAGAAAAATCGACTCACTTTCCAAGTCCCCAAATCTATTCCTCACTCCACCGGAAAGTATCAATTTTCAATCCCGCCAAATCCAATACCCGGTCAATGACAGTAGCGGCCAATTCTTCAAAATTCTTGGGATGACTATAAAAGGAAGGGCTGGCAGGACAGATGATCCCCCCTGCTTCAGTGATGGTTTTCATATTATTGATATGAATCAAACTATAGGGAGTATCTCTGGGAATCAAAATCAGTCGGCGGCGTTCTTTGAGGATGACATCCGCAGCGCGGGTGGAAAGATCATTGGAGATTCCCGTTGCAATTCTCGCCAAGAGTCCCATGGAGCAGGGACAGACGATCATCACGCCATATTGGGCCGAGCCGGAGGCAAAGGGCGCCATAAAATCATTTTTAGCATAAAAATCAAAATCATAATCTTCGTAGCTTTTATTGCCGAGTTCCAATTCCCAATTGTATTTGGCATTATCACTCATTACAATCCCAACGGCGGCGATTTGATCTTTGATTTGGGTCAAGCGATCCAATAATACTTTGGCGTAAATTGATCCACTGGAACCACCGATTGCTACTACGATTTTGGTCATTTGACTTGTTATTATCCTGTTAAATCCCCTTTTATCAGGGTTTAGGAGTGCATAAACTATTAAATTGATGACAGATTCTAGACGATTTGGTGTCTTTTACCAATAAGTTAACAGCAGGATCCTTATTATCGTTGAATAAATCAGGCATAAAATTGGAGAGAATACTGCTAAGCGCTTGCTGAAGCGCACTGATTTATTTGATAGCTTTATCACATGGACGTTCGACAGCTTATTAGCAGGATGTAGAATAAGCGTTTTATTACTTCGCAAAAAATAAAAATAATGATAAAAAAGATTGCACAGATTGGATTTTTTCTAGCCATTACGGCCTTTATGTTTAGTTTTACCTTGGCCCCAGAAGCTAGTACTTCCAAAGATCCCGTAAAATGGTATACTTGGGAAGAAGCGGTAGAAGCTCAGAAAACGGCTCCCAAAAAAATGATGGTAGATGTATACACAACCTGGTGTGGCCCTTGCAAAATGATGAGCAATAGCACTTTCAAAGATCCCAAAGTCGCGGCTTATCTCAACGAGCATTTTTACCCCGTAAAATTAGATGCAGAGATGAAAGAAGACATTGTATATGATGGCAAAACTTTCAACTATCGAGCAGATGTAGGAAGAAGAGGTTTGCATACTTTAGCTTATGCGCTTCTGGATGGGAGTATGAGATATCCATCGATTGTATTCATGGATGAAAAAATGCAACGCATCACGATTTCTCCGGGATTTAAAAAAGCAAATGATTTTATGAAAGAATTGGAGTATTGTGCAGAAGGGCATTATACAGATACCAAGTTTGATGATTTTTTAAAAAATCGTAAAAATGGTACGGGTGCGCCAAAGCCTTAAGAAAAGGCCATTTATTTTAAAATTCAAGAAGGGCTGGTGACTTTGCGTTACCAGCCCTTCTTAATTAAGGAAAGCGGTTGGGGCTTATAAACGGCCCAATTCCTTCGTGATACTTTTCAATTCCAATTGAATTTCCTCCGCAACATCTAGGGAATTGATACCCGCCATGCGATCCGATAATTTACTGATGGATTCCAAAAATTGTTTTTCATACTCTAATTCCGTGCGAACTTGTTCCATGTGAGCAATGTCTTCAAAGTGATCTTCCTGTAGCTGATTGAGCTTTTGCTGCTTAACTTCCAACTCATCCGCTAGTTTTTGGTTATAAAGCATGTTTTCCAATTTGGCACGGCAATGCTCATAAAAGGAGATCTTCGTTTCTCGGAGTTGTTGTTCTTTTAAAAAAGCCTCTTGAATTCGTTTGCTTTCCTCGATAGACTTCGGGTTGATTTCAAATCCATCCTTCAATCGATGTTCTAAATCCTTGATATTTTGTTGGATGTCTTTAATCTCCAGTCGGTATTTGGCGATTTGAGCGGAACATTCGCTAATGAGTTTTTCTATTTTTCCACCCACTGTTTTTCCTTGAGATTGACTTTTTTGCCATTCCATGGCGTAGCGGATCGCATAATAGACGAGTCCGATCAGTGTACCTACCGAGAGGAGAAAGAGAATCAATAAGGAAAATTGGCGTACAAAAAGGCCGATCACCAAAACGGAAATCAAGATGGCCATTCCCGTCCAAACGCCGAGATTGCTATTTTCAGGTGCTTCTTTCATGAATTTATGATCAAATAATTTGTTTTTATTTAAACAATCTAAGTGAATTAATGTTTCCTGCCTACTAATAGCAAATTAAAAATTTGTTTTTGTTTATAGGTTTGAAGGGTATTTTCTTGTGGGAAATACCCTTTTTTTATGGAATAGATCGCCCTTCTTCTTTTAAATTTTGGCCAAAAGCACATCCAAACTCGGAGGTAAAGTGTATTTTGCGGCCTCTAATTTCAAAATACACTATTTTTTGCTAAATTTTCGATGATTGGTATAATCGGAATGGCTATTTAGTGGGGTATAGAAAATAAAGTCCTCCTCGATTCCTTAGTTTACTAAACTAAGGGAAGCGTATGGATTTATTTTTTCAATGTTATTCAATATATTTTAAATGAACATTCTTCAGAAAATCCGAGAAAAGTACATTGAGGAATTTACTAATAATATTCCTTTCGATGAGTTTTTACTCAATATCTTAGTCGTTGCCTTACTTGTAAGTTTACTACGCTGGTTTTATATCCGCTTTGGAAGTGCCATCTCTAATCGTAGGAAATTTGCCAATAATTTTCTGCCGCTTTCTCTTGGAACGGTTCTGATCATTATGATTGTCAAATCTTCCATCGCACTTTCTCTCGGTTTGGTAGGAGCCTTGTCTATTGTCCGATTTAGGGCAGCAATCAAAGATCCTGAAGAATTGACCTACCTTTTTATTGCCATTGGTCTAGGCTTAGCTGGTGGTGCCAATCAACCAGTTTTGGCCATCGTTGCTTTTTCGATTATTACTTTCTTACTGTTTTTACATAAAACGTTTACTTCCAAAGAAAATTTCCAACAGGAAGATCGAATGTATGTCAATATCACTACAGATCTAGAGGATCTTGGGCGCATCACCCAAACTCTTTCGGACGTTTTTCCTTATGTCGAACTCAAACGATTAGATACGCTGGAAAAAGGGATGGACTTGTCTTTTATCTGTAAAGCAGAAAGCATCGAACAAATCACCAAAGCTAAAGACACTATTATAGCTCTATCTGCAAATACCCGATTGTCTATCGTAGATCAACCTGATCTAATTCTTTGATTAAAGCGTCTTAGGAAATTTTAAACTATGATTATCGCGGATAAAAAATCGTGGAAAAGTAGCTTTCGTAAAAATGGACTCCGATATGTTTTCGGATTTCTCTTAATACCGATTGCCTTCTACTTTCTGATTCCTTTATTGCTTCAGTGGAATAGCTATGATCGAAAGGGAGTGGTCTCTTTTGATGCAGAGACGACTTGGGGAGGATACTTTATTTCTAATGGTCAGTTTTATGCAGGTGCCAAAATGCAAAGCGAGCAAGAAGCACGCAGTGGCCGATATGCTTATAAGGTGCCCGCTACCAAAGGTATGGGCTATGGGGTGTCTGGAAAATTTCTAGACTTTGAAGCGGGGAAAAGTTATCGTGCTTTGGTTTATTATAAATCGAAAGATAGCAATGTGGAAGCTGGTCTGGCCATACAAGGAGAAGATCCAACGCGTTTTTATTTAGGAAGCCAAGAGGTGATGGAAATAGATTACATTAGTGGCTGGCATAAAGTAGTCTTAGATTTTGATATTCCCAAAGAACCCTTTTTTAAAGAACTTGAGTTTTTTGTGTATACCAATGGAAAATCAGAAGTTTACTTTGATGATCTAGAAATCGTAGAACTAGACGGATCAGAGCGCGAAAAACCAATCGTAGAAAACAAAGGTTTTGAACCACGAAACCTAAAACTAAATCTAACAAAGAAAGCTTTCCAGCACATCAAAACCAAACGCGATTTAGCGAAGAAAAAAGGCATGCTAATTACCGAGGCAGATAGTTGGGTAAAAGCTCTTCTGGAAGAACAGGACGAAATCGTACCTGTGAAGATTCGACTAAAAGGAGATTGGGCAGATCACTTGGAAGGAGACAAATGGTCTTTTAGAGTAAAAGTCAAAAATCCTTATTCCTGGAATAGATTGGTGGTTTTTTCTTTGCAAACGCCTTATGCTCGCTATCATGTAGACGAATGGGTGTTGCATAAATTGTGGGAAATGGAAGATGTTCTAACGACTCGCTATGATTTTGGTACCCTAAAACTCAACGATAAGTCGCTAGGCGTTTATGCCTACGAAGAACATTTTGACAAACAATTATTAGAATTTAAAAACCGAAGAGAAGGTCCGATCATTCGCCTTGTAGAAGATGGATTATGGGATGCTCGCCACGTGACTTATACTTCTGGCTATGGTGATTATGCACCTGCGATTGCAGAATTAGAAGTTGCCGATATCCAACCTTTTAAAGAAAAGCGAACCACAACAAACCCAAAACTAAAAGCTGATTTTGAAATTGCCCGAACGCTCCTACACCAATACCAAGTAGGGGAGAAGGGAGCAGCAGATATCTTTGACCTTGAACGACTCGCTAAGTATTATGCCATCTGTGATTTGATGGGCGCACACCATGCTTTTCATTGGCACAACCAACGCTTTTATTTTAATCCCGTTATTGGAAAACTAGAACCTATTGGCTATGATGGACATAGTGGAAAAGCACATCACTTGCCGTTTTTATTGGGGCAGGCCGCCGTCCGCTACAGTCGTTACGAATACATCTCTATCATCAAAAGATTGGTAGAAGATGAGGATTTTATAAAACCTTATCTCAAGTACCTAAACATCTATACTTCTCCTGAATACCTTGAGAATGTTTTTATGGAATTGGGGGATGGCATTGCTGCAAGAGAAGCATTTATCCAACAGGAATTCACCAATTATCGTTTTGATAAAAAAGCCTTGTTGGAGCGAGCCAAGAAAGCCAGAATTGAATTTATGCCTTATAACGATCACTCGGTCAGGGCTTACTGGAAAGGAGCTCAGCAAAAGAAATCTACCTTGGTCTTGCGTAGTTTTCATGAAATGCCTTTGGTGTTTTTGGGGACTGGAAAAACCAAACAAAGGATGACTTTTCCTTTAGAAGAGTCTCGGATTTTATCTTCTTTTTATTATGGCTACGCTGCGAAGAATCACGAGTTTGAGGTTCCCGAGGAAGCGGCTTTTGTTTTTTATAAACCCTATGGAATAGACACGGTCTTTACGAGTCCCATTTCTAGTTGGTCAGCCCAACTTCAGGTCGTACCTGCTCAAGAATTGGCACCCAAGCAGGCGCTGCGGAGCAACGATCTGTATAAGGTGCAAGATAAAGTGATCCGCTTTAATAAAGGGAGTCATGAGATCAAAGAGGATGTGATTATACCTGCAGGTTTTAGAATCTTTATCAATGCAGGAACTCAATTGGATTTTCAGAAAGGGGCAAAGTTTCTGTCTTATTCTCCCGTAAAAATTCAAGGGACTTCGGATAAACCTGTGCGGATTGTTTCTTCTGATGAAAGCGCCAATGGTTTTACGGTGCTGCAAGCAGAAGGGCTGTCTGAAATGAGCTATGCGATATTCAATCATTTCAACACCTTATCGGATCGAGGATGGCAATTGACCGGAGCGGTTACTTTTTATGAAAGCGATGTAAATATTAGTCATTGTATTTTTGAAAACAATCATTGCGAAGATGGTCTAAACCTCGTGCGGTCTGATTTTCAGATGGATGAAGTGACCGTTCGCCATGCGCCTTCCGATGGCTTTGATGCAGATTTTTGCAAAGGTACGATCCGCTCTTGTTATTTTGAAAACACCGGAAATGATGGAATTGATTTCTCTGGAAGTGAGATCCATATCGAATCCTGTTTTATGAAAAGCAATGGAGATAAAGCGATTTCTGTAGGAGAAGATTCTGATGTTACGATAGAATTGGCTAAAATAGATGGGGCCGTAATCGGTGCGGCTTCTAAAGACCTTTCTTATCTCAAGATTAAAGTGATTGATTTGAAAAACTGCAATCAAGGTTTTGCGGCTTATCAAAAGAAGCCAGAGTATGGGCCAAGTATCATTCAGGTAGAAAAATACTATGAAAAGAACCTTCGCTATTTACATACCATTGCCTCGGGTTGTACCCTGCTATTGGAGGGGAAAACGATTGCTGGGGAATAGTGAGTTTTGATAGCTGATGGAACTTTCGCGCGCCTTCCTCTTTTTCACTTTTCTGTTTTAAAATACCTTCCAAAAAAAAATATTTTTGTTCGCTATTACCTGTAGGTAATACGCGACTCCAAGTGTAGGTCTCCCGACCGACACCACTTCTTTATTTGTAAGTAGCTATGGAATTCTAAAATGGAAGGTCAAGGCCCTTCAAATAAATCCGTTTACAATTTGTAAGTCGTAAAGGACCTTACTCGATTCACCTTGTAAAAGTCGTTTAATTCTCTTTTAAAGCCCAAAAACGGCCTTTGCGAATTGGAATATTATAAATCAAAGGGAAGGATAAAAACAACGGCAACATAAATAAATAAGCAAAAGGCACTTGAAAGAAACCATAGAAAATCAGTAGGTAAAATTTTAAAGTAATAATCAAGTACATCTTGATGTTCAATCCTTTTTTTCGCCAGAAAAAATAACCCAGTAAGATTAAGATCGCTGCGAGTAGACAGACCAATTGATGAACCATTTTATTCAAGGCCAATTTTTCTTCCACACTTCCTTCTGCCAATTCATAGAAATAAACGGCAAAGCTTAATCCTCGACTGAGGTGATGAGGTATCGCACCGGGGGCATCCCAGCTTTGTGGATACCATTGTCCCACTGCGGTTTTTTCATAATAGGCCAAACCATTGGTAAGAATACTCCAGTCTTTAGAAAGGAAAGGAAAAACATAGAGGATCAATACCCCTATTAAAACGACCATTCCAACTCTAAACAAATCTTTGAATCCCCATTCCAACCAAATGATTAGAAAATAAACGGGCAACCAAAAAGTAAAGGCATAGCGAGAGAGTAAACAGATTAGGATCCCCATTCCCATCAAAAAACGAGAGCGATTAAGAACACTTTGCGTTAGGATAAGGTAAAATCCTATTGGTAAAAGTTCGACGGCATAGCCAAAGGCATGTTCCCGATGGATGATAAAAGTCAGAATAAATAGAAAAGGAAGCATTGCTTTGATTCCAGCTTCGGCATAAGGGGTATCGTAGCGAACCATCTTGAGGTTGTATAGATAAATGCTGATCACAAATACCAAATAGGCAGTCCAACGATAATCAATATGGAGGAGTTCAGAAAAAGTATAAGGCATCCAGAGCATAGGAAAATAGGTAGGCGCTACCGTCCAACCCGGAAATTCAATGGGGGCATAGACTTTTTCCCCACTGAGAAAGCGACGCACATAAGCTTCGAGAGACGGTAGAATATCAGATCCCATAGGATCAGAAGGGTATTTTTGGAAAACCCCCATCAACAGAGCAGCAATCACCAAAGCACTGAATAAAGTGACCGACAGGATCATCAAGGCGTTATTATAGCGTTGATAATAATCCAAGGAAACGGCAGAAGGACTTTTTTTAAACCCTACTAAATAAAAAGCGGCGACACAAGTCATCACCCCGCCCGCTAGCCAGACCACCGGACTCCAATAAAGTCCCAGTTTGCCAATCCAGAAAGTCTGCATGGCCAATTCTATAAAAACTCCCAGAAAGAGTAAAACCAATAAGGAAACACGTTTTGATTTGGACAACTCCATAAGATGTGTAGTCTTGCGCTTTGTAATGGCGTAAAATTAATAAATTCTAGGAATCGGAGGGAAATAAAAAAAGAGAATGAAATTGTTAAATTCAATCTACGACTTAAGCTTTCTTGTACATTCTCCTGTGGAGCACTAAAGAAATCAACCTTGTTCTATGATTTCTACTTCCTCCCAATTGGTATCATCAGGCAGAATCGATTGTAATTCGTCGATCACTAAGGTTTTGGACCAGCGATCATGCCAGCCCAATTTACTACTGCCCAAAAAAGAAAAAGGCTCAAAGGGAACGATCCGAATAAAGCTACGAGCGATGACATCCATGACTTCTGGTGGGCGACCATCTAGTGTCAATACTCGGGTTTTGGTGACTAATTTACCCAAAGATCGACCCTCCATCAGACCTTCTATGAGCAGATAGTACGTGAGGTAAAAAACAGAACCTTGCAATTGACTTTTTAAGTCTCCCGTAGAGGAAGGGCTGATATTATAGCCCAGACTATCCAATAAGATATAAAAAAAAGCCACGGCAAGGATAAGGCCAAAATAATCAATGATGAAATTGGTAAGGCGTTTTTCCTTACTGGCGAGTACCAGTTTCGCTTTTTTACCAAGTAAGCCATCATCTAATAATTCTTCTTCCATATTTTAAAACAACTTCATTTTCAAGAGGAGAGTGGAGAGACTGCTTTTCAAAAAGGAGTCCCTCCACTTGGGTCAATCTTTTAAGATTTCTACTTTCCCTGCCAAATCTAGTAAAAAGGCGTAGTCCATTGCGGTTTCTTTATGTCGGGCAAAACGTCCTGAAGAACCACCATGCCCCGCATCCATATTGGTGTGCAGCAATAATTTATTTTGATCTGTTTTTAGGTCGCGTAAGCGAGCCACATATTTGGCAGGCTCAAAATATTGCACCTGCGAATCATGCAAGCCAGTGGTGACCAACATATGTGGATAATCCTTTGCTTCCAAATTATCATAAGGAGAATAAGATTTGATATAATCGTAATATTGCTTGTCATTAGGATTTCCCCATTCGTCGTATTCTCCGGTAGTCAAAGGAATGGTTTCGTCGAGCATGGTCGTGATCACATCTACAAATGGAACAGCCGACACAATACCGTTCCAGAGGTCCGGACGAATATTCGAAATGGCTCCCATTAGTAAGCCTCCCGCACTTCCTCCCATTGCGTAGAGTTGACCTTTACTGGTATACTTTTGATCGATCAAATATTCTCCACAATCTATAAAATCGTGGAAAGTGTTTTTCTTCTTGAGTAATTTTCCATCCTCGTACCAATGTCTCCCCATTTCTTCTCCTCCCCGAATATGAGCAATGGCATAAACAAAACCGCGATCCAATAAACTCAGTCTGACCGAACTAAAATAGGGTTCCATACTATTGCCATAAGATCCATAACCATAAAGCAATAGCGGTGCAGATCCATCAATAGCGACTCCTTTACGGTAGACGATACTGATCGGCACTTTGACCCCATCTCGGGCGGTCGCATTTAGGCGAATAGACTCATAATTGACCGGATCAAAACTACCGATGACTTCATCTTGCTTCAGTAAAGTCAATTGCTTTTGTTTCATGTCATAATCATAAATCGTATTGGGGGTTTTCATCGATTGATAACCGATGCGAACCAGATCCGTATCAAAATCATAATTGATACTGGTATAAGCCAAGCAGGCTTCTTCGCTGAATTCGATATAGTGTTCCCCTCCATTCCAAGGGCGGACTCGGAGCGCTGTAATGCCATCTTTTCTTTCCGACAAGACTAGGTAATCTTTGAATATTTCCATATCCTCCAGCAAAATATCTTTGCGGTGTGGAATCACTTCTGTCCAATTTTCTCTTCGCGTTGCATTAGTGGGACAGGATAAAAGCCGGAAGTTTTGAGCTTCCCAGTTGGTCAATACATAAAATTTATCGCCATAGTGGTCGATAGAATATTCTAGTTTTTCTTTTTTGTTTCGCGGTTCAAATAAGGTCCACTCTCCGTCGGGGGTATCGGCATCTAGAAAACGGTATTCTGCCGTAAGAGTCTGATAAGAACCGATGACCAGAAATTGCGTAGATTTTGTTTTGTAAACGAAAGTATTGAAGGTTTCATCTTCCTCGTGGTATACCAATTCATCATTGGCGGCATCGGTACCTAGTCGGTGTTTGAAAATTTTATAAGCCCGTAGAGACTCATCTTTTACAGAGTAGAAAACCGTTTTGTTGTCATTGGCCCAAGTAGTAGATCCTGTCGTATTGGGAATTTCGTCTGCTAAAAATTCTCCAGTTTCGAGGTTTTTAAATTTGATGGTATAAATTCTTCTTCCCAAGGTATCTTCCCCAAAAGCTACGATTTTATTATTGGGGCTCACCCTCAAACCTGCGGCAGTATAATAAGAATGTCCTTTTGCTAATTCATTAGCATTCAGCATGATTGCTTCCGCTCCCTCTAAGGATTCTTTTTTTCTAGAATAGATAGGATATTCTTTCCCTTCCTCATAGCGAGTCAGGTAGTAATAACCATTTCTTTTATAAGGCACGGAAGAGTCATCTTGCTTGATTCTTCCGACGATCTCATTATAAAGTTCTTCCTGTAAGCCCTCGGTGTGTTTTAATTGATTCTTGGTATACTCATTTTCCGCATTGAGGTAAGCGAGTACTTCTGGATCTTCTCTTTGGTTGAGCCAGTAATAAGTATCGTTGCGCACATCTCCATGCTTGCTCATCTCGTGATCGACTTTTTTAGCTTTTGGTGGTGCAGTAGAGGTATTTTGATCCATAGGATTAGTGATGTTTTGGTCCGGTGTTACAGATTTTGGATTAGAATCATTCCTTTCCGATTGGCAAGAGGCCAGTAAAGTTAGCAAAGCAAAGGTCGATAGTGCTAGGAGCCAATTGGATTTGATAAAATGGAACATTCGTTTTTTATTTTTAAATGAATCTCAAATTTAAGGGAATTATAATATCGAATGGCAGAATTGATTAGGTTTTTCAATTATAAGTTATTGGATGGGTTTTATTCAAACTTACGGACCTTCTTGTAGCTTGATCCTTGTACCTAGCGTTTTTTTAACCAAGTTATTCAGGAAATAGTTTTAAAGAATAATGCAAATAGGTAAGAATAAAGACTTTTCTTTTGTCCGAGATTTTTACCAATCTAACAGTCATCTGTCCACTTTTCGTCGTTTAAGGCGTTTCGTTCTCAAAAAAACACCTATTATTGCCATTGCATGCAACCCAACACATCATATAGGCAAATTCTAGCTATTTCTACACCAATTATGTTGGGAAGTGCGGTGCAGAATATTATTGCCCTCAGCGATAGTGTTTTTCTATACCATTTATCAGAAACAGATTTTGCAGCCATTGGATTTGTCGGGGTATTTTACCTGATTGTAGCGGCCATTGGTTTTGGTTTTTCAAAGGGAGGACAGATTATCATTGCGAGAAGAGTAGGGCAAGCCAATTATCGAGAAGTAGGACGCAGTTTTTATGCAATGCTTTATTTTGAATTGGCTTTAGCGGTGGTCATGTTTCTTTTTATGAAATTTGGCTGCCAATACTTTTTTGCCCTTTTTGTCGATTCCGATGTAATTTATTGGAAAAGCCTCGAATATCTAGATTACCGAGCTTACGGCGTTTTCTTTTCCTATACTGGAGTCGCCATTGTTGCACTTTATACTGGCGTAGCAAGACCGATGTTCATTATGGTGGATACGATTATTCTGGCGATAGTCAATATTATCCTCAATTATGGACTGATCTACGGTTTTAATAGATGGGGTATTGAGCTTCCTGCGATGGGGATTGCTGGTGCTGGATTGGCGAGTACCATTGCCGAAATTGTTGCCTTTTTTGTTTTCGTCGTTTACATGTTTTTTGATCGAAAAACCCGCTTGTACCAATTATTCAAATTGCCAAATATTGACCTAGAATTGATTAAAGTGCAATTGAAAATTGGGGCGCCCATTGTGGCGCAAGCGGTAGTGGGTTTAGGATCTTGGTTTATCTTTTTTGGCATTGTAGAAAATCTAGGAGAACGAGAATTGGCCATCACCAATTTAGTACGCATGGTCTATCTGGTCTTATCCATTCCATGTTGGGGCTTCGCCTCAGGCATCAATACTTTGGTGAGTAATTTTATCGGCCAACAAAAACGAATTGCTGTCTTGCCCATCATTTGGAAGACCTCGAAAATATGTTTCCTTTTTACGATGGTACTGACTTTGCCAGTCGTCCTTTTTCCCGAGCATATCCTTTATCCACTATTGGGTTCTGAAGACATGTCTTTGATTACAGAAGCACGTCCCATTTTTTATGTCTTACTGGGTATCCTAGCTTTGTTTTCTATCGGTGGTGTTTATTTCAATGGCCTAGCCGCCACAGGAGCCACCTATTATGGTTTGAAAATCCAATCTTTTTGTGCCATTGTTTATCTAATTTATATCTATGTCATCGTCGAATTTTCCAATGGTGGATTAGAATGGGCTTGGGCTTCTGAGATATTTTATTGGATCATCATGCTGGGCTTGACGATAAATTATTTGCGATCGAAAAAGTGGCATGAATTGACTTTGTAGTTATATATACGTTCTGTATAACAAACCAAAAAAACTAAAAATTAGGTGGATAAAGACTTAATTCAAAATCTTCCATTGGGAATGATTTTTACCGAATGAAGCTTAATGGTTAGAATGTAAAACCTTGAATTTTAATTGATTACGGTAGGCTTATAAGTGTTAACTTAGCTCTTACTTTGCCAGAAATTAATCAAATGATTAGTTTTTAATTGCGAGTCACGTGATAATTTATTATTTTTATACGTAGACTGGTT